>JAURYC010000247.1 GCA_030654105.1 Deltaproteobacteria bacterium | reverse complement strand
TGACTCATATGAGCGAGGACGTTTTACAAAAACTTAACAGCCTGGAAATGGAATGGGCGGAGGATGGCCAAGTGATCGACTTATAATCTGATTAAAAAATATTGAATCCTAAGAGAGGACCCGGCGTGAAAGAAAGGACCTAAACAAAGATGCGGGTCTTCAATGCCGATTCCACCCCATGCGAGCAGAAAAACGTGATTCTTGTCCACCCACCCGTAGTCAAGCCTTGCGAACCCCCTGCCGGTATCGCCAAACTCTATAGTTTCCTCCAGCGATGGGGAATAAAATGTAAAATTTGGGATGCCAATTTAGAAGGTCTTCTTGGCCTTCTGCATAGTCAGGAAAAGTTTTCCTCCTCTTCCCTCAAGGCTTCTTTGGATCCTTGGACCCGACGCGCTTGGCGTAACCTTTCTCTTAATCTCAACTCGCTAAAAAATTGGACCCCCTATTATGATTTTGCCCGCTACAAAAGAGCGGTCGAAGATCTGAATCGGCTTTTAGCCCAGGCCGCGATCTCCCAAAATGTTCGCCTGAGTTTGGCCAATTACCAGCACCCCCAACTTTCTCCGACAAGATCCATAGACCTGATTCAGGCAGCGGAAAAACCTGAGCAAAATCCTTTCTACCCCTTTTTTAAAGAAAGGATGGTGCAGGTTCTCGAAGAAGCCGCTTCCCCTATGATCGGATTTTCTCTGAATTATTTAAGCCAAGCCTTATGTACTTTCGCCATGATCGGATTCTTAAAAAAAAATTTTACAAGAGTGAAAGTGATTTTAGGGGGGGGACTAATAACCTCCTGGATGAGGCAGCCGCAATGGCAAAATCCGTTCCAGGGTCTTGTAGACTTCATAGTAGCCGGGCCGGGAGAATATCCGATACTTTCTCTCCTGGATAAACAGAAGGCGATTCCCGAAAATTTTAATGCCCGGCCATGTACGCCGGATTATGATTTCTTTCCCCTGGATGAATATATGGCGCCTGGAATCATTCTTCCTTTCAGTTCGGCGAGTGGGTGTTACTGGAATCGGTGTTCGTTCTGTCCCGAAAAAGCCGAAGGGAATCCCCATATTTCTATCCCGGTAGAAGAAGTGATCTATGACTTGCATGTTCTCACCAAGAAGATGAAGCCAGTGCTGATCCATTTTTTGGACAATGCCCTCCGTCCGACTCTGATGGAGAAAATCGCCGAGAATCCTCCTGGAGTTCCTTGGTATGGTTTTGCCCGCATCACCTCCCATCTTATGGATCCGGATTTTTGTTGGGCCTTAAAAAATTCAGGATGCGTTATGCTCCAGCTCGGGCTGGAGTCCGGGGATCAGGGAGTCCTCGACCGCTTGCAGAAGGGGATCAACCTGGACATGGCTTCACGAGCTTTAAAGAGCCTGGCCGGGGCAGGGATTGCCCCTTACGTCTATCTCCTTTTCGGTACCCCCGCGGAAACAATGACGGGGGCCCAAAAAACTCTGGATTTCACCGTGAAACATGGGGAGCAAATTCGTTTCTTAAACCTCGCCATATTTAACTTACCGGTTTATAGCCAAGAGGCTTCAGAGTTGACCACTGAAAGATTTTATGAAGGTGACCTATCTCTTTATATGAATTTTTTTCATCCTCAGGGATGGGACAGAAATTTAGTTCGGCAATTTTTAGACAAAGAATTCAAGCGTCATCCTGCCATCGCACCCATCCTGAGGCGAGATCCGCCCTTTTTTACCTCCAATCATGCCCCTTTTTTCACTTTTTCCAAGATCGCCAAAGAATAAATTGACAGAAGAAAGTCCTTTGGTTATATTTTCTTCTATATTGGGTAAATAAACCTGCCAAAAGCCTAAGCAGACTTCAGCAAGAAGGAAAGAGGGTGTCATGGGTAAAAAAAATGTTAAGGTCAAGTATTCGAAACACATTCCGCCCTTGAAGGTCCCAACGAGGCGCCGGCCGCCAAGCTGCGATTCCTGCACGGTGATGGCCTGCTGGCCCAAAGGCCCGGCCGACATCTTGAAAGGCCCGGCGAACTGCCCCACCAAGAATTATCCAGATATAGTCAAAAAGGCCAGAGACCTCTACTTGAAGGATCCTTTCCACCGCCAAATGCAATTAAGCGGCGCGCGGCTGGAAGGGATGTCTTCCCAGACGCCTCCCGGGGGTACCGAAATCAACATGAAATTGACCCGGGTGGAAGAGTTGATCATGTTCTGTAAGATGATGAGATACAAGAAAATCGGATTTGCCCACTGTATCGGCTGCATCGGGGAAGCCAAGGAGTTGAGCCATATTTTTCGCTCCCGCGGGTTCGATACCGTACAAGTCAACTGTAAAGTGGGAGCCATCGAAAAAGGGGAGATTGGAATTGCCGAAGATGAGAAGGTACGGATGTTTACTTTTGAAACCATCTGTAATAACATCGCCCAGGCCTTGATTTTGAATGAAGAAAAAACTGATCTGAACGTAATCGTTGGGCTTTGCCTGGGTCATGATATCTCGTTTACCCGGATGTCGAAAGCACCGGTTACCACCCTGATTGTGAAAGACCGCCGCCTCGGACATAATCCGGCAGCCGCCCTTTACCAGGGATCCCCGCCCTGCAATTTCTATTATGGTCGCATGGGGAAAGCCACTTCCGAGACCGGCGGACGATAGGGGGAAAGAATGGAGCGCAAAATGAAGGAAAAAGAAATTTCCGGATGGTATGCTCAAAAGGAGCTAACGCCCGAAGAAAAAGCGGCCCAGATGCAGGCGATTGAAGCCTGGTATGAAAAAAAGCACCGCCAGAACTACCGCACAGTTCCATTGGAAATTCCCGGGAAGATGATGCTGGCCCTGGGCAAAATGGCCATGGATCGGGGTGTGAACTTTTCGGAATTCATAGAAGGGATTTTGGAAGATCATCTCCGGCAGAAGAAAGTAAATTGGAAGAAAGGATAGGGCGAAGGGTGTAGGGTGTAACTCTTTATTTTGACTTGATCGAATTGGAAATCCACATTTTCAACTTTAGGCATTTTGAGAACCTCATAGAAGAGAAAGGAGGAAAAAGAAGATGGCTAAAAGGCATCCGCTAAAAATTACGGTGTTGCAGAAGCTGAGTGCCAAAGAGGTATACGGCAAACCCTTGCCGGATTTGGCCGAAGAGATGGCCGCTTACTGCGACCGGCTGGAAGTGGGGCAGGAATTCAGGGTGGACGAGTCAGGAGCAATGCCCGCCGGCTTTTGTACCTGGGCCTGGCATGACATCTATCCGGCGGTAACCGGCCTGCGCTTTGGCGGGAATTACCCCTGGGTCAAGAAAGAAGGATTGACCTATTCCTGCTGCAGCGACGGCGCCCGGCCGGTTTTCTTTAAGATCGAAAGGGTTTAAGATACCCTGGGGAAAAGGGATAGGGTGTCGGGTGTAGGGCGTAGGCGGAAAAACCCGTACCACTCCCACCTCCCAACTCACCGTTTTATGAGCATGAAAAGGGCCAGGAGGGCAGCGGGGATGCCGATGGTTTGGGAGGTGGAGAGGACTCCTTCGATTGCCCAGCCGCGGGGATCCGCGCGGTAAAACTCGATGATGAAACGGGCTGCAGAATAGAAAAGCAGGTAAAACCAAAAGAGACGCCCCTGAAAACGATTTGCCCTGCGCATGAAAATTAAGGCGAAGAAAATGGCCAACATCGCAGCAGATTCATAAAGCTGCGTGGGGTGCAGGGAGACGCCAAGCGGGGCTAAGCTGTTTTGGTCCCTGAAGGTACAGGCCCACGGGACCCCCGTGGGTAATCCGTAGCATCAGCCTGCAAAAAAACAGCCCAGCCTCCCCAAGGCCTGACCAATGGCGATGGAGGGGGTCATCAGGTCCGCCAGTTGCCGAAAATTCAAATGATGCTGGCGCATATACCAAAGACCCGTCAAAAAAGCAAAGATCAACCCACCGTAAAAGACCAATCCCCCTCGCCAGAATTTGATCGCGTCGATAGGGTTGTCCCGGAACTCTTCTAAGTTTCCGAGCACGTAGAAGAGTCGGGAACCCAATAAGGCGGCAATCAGGATGTAAAACGACAGGTCCATTATCAAATTGGGGTCGATGCCGATGCGGCGGGCTTCCTTGAGAGCCAGGACGACGGCCAAAAGAAATCCAATGGCCAACAAAACGCCGTAGGTGTGGAGAGTAAAATCGCCAATTTTTACTAAAATGGGATACATATCGGCTAAGATTTCGGATTTCGGATTTCGATTTCGGATTTGCAAAAGATTTTTTGCGGATCATTTGGATGAAAAGCAGAATGACTCCGATGGTAATCGCCGAATCTGCCACGTTAAAAGCAGGCCAGTGAAGGGTATACCAATGGAAGTCCAGAAAGTCGACGACCTCACCCATTCGTAAACGGTCGATCAGATTTCCTATTGCCCCACCGAGAATCAAGGAAAGGCTAGCGGCAAAAGTATTCTGGCCCGGCCGAAGATTCTTCAGAAGATAAAAAATACACCCGATGGCTACGGCCGAGACCAGGAGGAAAAAGGCCATCCTTAGCGGAGAACGGCTCCCCGCTAAAAAGCCAAAAGCTGCTCCGGTGTTCCTCAGGTAAGTGAGGTGGAAGAAATTGGGCACAATCTCGATTGACTGGTAAAGGGCCATCTGGCCATGGACCAGAACCTTAGTCACTTGGTCAAGAATCAGGACGATACTGCCGATGATGACCGTCAGGCGATATTTCGGGTTCAAGATTTTCCCCCGGACCCGATGGCTGAGAGGGCTGTCCGGCAGCGGGGACAGACTGTTGGGTGGTCGGCACTTTCTCCCACCTTCGGATCATAAACCCAGCAACGTTCGCATTTTTTGCCTGCTGCCCTGCGGATGAGGATGTTTAGCCCCTCCACCTCCGTGCTTTTTTGGGCTCCGGCGGGGGGAACATCGACGAGGGCTACCTGGGAGACAATGAAGAGATCCTTAAGCTGCGCTTCATTCTCTTGCAGAAAGGAAAGGAGTTTTTCTGGCGAATTAAGCGTGACAGCCGCTTCCAGGGAATTACCGATCAACTTGTTCTTTCTGGCAATCTCCAGGGCTTTAGAGACTTCTGCGCGCACTTTCAGGAGAAGGTCCCAGCGTTCTTCGAGTTTGCCGTCGATGTACTGGGATTCAACTTCCGGAAAAAGATTAAAATGTACGCTTGCGGGGCGATCCTTGGTTTTCGGAAGTTGTTCCCAAACTTCTTCGGCAGTATAGGAAAGGATCGTGGCCATAAGGCGAACGAGAGCATCCAGGATTTTGAACAGGGCAGTCTGGGCAGCCCGACGTTGCCGGGAGGAAGCAGGGGATGTATAGAGGCGGTCTTTCAGAATGTCCAGGTAAAGAGCGCCTAAATCTACAGCGCAGAAATTGTGTAGGGAATGGAAGACGATATGAAACTCAAAATTGGCATAAGCCTCTCTCAAACGGGAGATCAACCTTTGTAAGCGCAAAAGAATCCAGCGGTCCAGGTCCCAAAGTTGGCTGTCCGGAACCGCATCCTTCTGGGGGTTGAAATCATAGAGGTTCCCGAGCAGGAAACGGCAGGTATTGCGGATGCGTCGGTAAGCCTCAGAGAGCCGCGAAAGAATCTCTTGCGAGATGCGGATGTCATCGCGATAATCTTCGGCTGCTACCCAAAGACGGAGGATCTCCGCTCCGTAACGATTGATGACCTCCTCGGGAGCGATGACATTTCCGAAAGACTTGGACATTTTCCTTCCTTCACCATCCACCACAAACCCGTGAGTTAGGACGGAATGGTAAGGTGCCTGCCCGCGGGTTCCCACCGAGGCCAGGAGGGAACTGTGAAACCATCCCCGGTGTTGGTCGCTACCTTCCAGGTACATATCGGCCGGCGACTTTAAGTTTCTGCGCTTCTCGCAAACGGCGGCATAGCTCACTCCGGAATCAAACCAAACATCCAGGATATCCGTTTCTTTGGAGAATTCTTCTCCCTGGCATTGGGGACAGCGCGTTCCCGGTGGCAACAATTCCTTAGCCGGAAGTTCGAACCAGATGTCCGCTCCCCCTTTCACAAACAAACCAGAAACGTACTCGACGATGCGTTCTTCTACCAGGAGTTGATGGCAGGATGAACAGGTAAAAGCCACGATGGGAACACCCCAGGCCCGCTGGCGAGAGATACACCAATCCGGACGATTTTGGATCATGCCGTAGATCCGATCCCGCCCCCACCGGGGGATCCAAGTCACGTGATCGATGGCCTCCAACGCCTTCTGGCGCAGGCCATTTTTTTCCATGGAGATAAACCATTGTTCTGTGGCCCGGAAGATGATGGGGTTCTTGCAGCGCCAGCAGTTGGGATACGAGTGGACGTAAGACTCAGAATGGATCTGGGCGCCAACTTCAGCCAGTTTTTGGATCACTGCTTCATTGGCATCAAAGACAAACTTTCCGGCGAAAAATTGGACGTCGGAAGTAAAACACCCTTGATTGTCCACGGGAGAATAGATGGGTAGGTTATATTTTAAACCTGATTCGTAGTCTTCCTGTCCGTGGCCGGGAGCGGTGTGCACACATCCCGTGCCTGTGTCCAGGGTAATATAGTTGGCCAAAATGAGGATCGATTCACGCTCATACAGGGGATGGCGGCATTTGAGACCCTCAACCGCCTTGCCCGGAAATTTTTCCAGGATTTTGTAATGGGTTTTTCCCGCTTTGGACATTACCTGTTCGAGGAGTGCTTCCGCTAAAATCCACACTTCACCGTTTACTTCAGCGGCAACATAAAAATAATCCGGATGGAAGGCGATGGCCAGGTTCGCTGGGATGGTCCAGGGAGTCGTCGTCCATATGAGAACAAAAACTTTTTTCCCCCGCAACGTCGGAAAGGTCTGGCTGAAATCCGAGGTAGCCGCAAACTTAACGGTAATCGATGGGGAGGTATGATCTTCATATCCCACTTCCGCCTCAGCCAGAGCGGTCTCGCAGGAGGCACACCAGTAAACTGGTTTTTTCCCCCGGTAGACAGAGCCTTTGCCGACGAAGCGGCCGAATTCGCGGGCGATGGTTGCTTCATAGTCATAGCTCATCGTCAGGTAAGGATTTTCCCATTCTCCCATGACTCCCAGGCGTTTAAATTCCTGGCGCTGGATGTCTATGAAATTGGAAGCGAATTCCCGGCAGAGCTTTCTTTTCTCGATGATGGAGTATGAAGCTTTTTTACTTCCTAACTCTTTATCTACCTGATGCTCGATGGGGAGACCATGACAGTCCCATCCGGGAACGTATTCTCCGTTGAACCCAGCCATGTTTTTGGATTTGACAATAAAGTCTTTGAGGATCTTATTCAAGGCCGTGCCGGTGTGAATGTGGCCATTGGCGTAAGGGGGGCCGTCATGGAGGATATACTTGGGCCGGTCTTTGGCGATTTCCCTCAGTTGCTGATAAACTCGACCTTCTTCCCATTTTTTTAGAATCTGGGGCTCCTTCTGCGGAAGGTTGGCTTTCATGGGGAAAGGGGTTTGGGGCAAATTCAGCGTGCTTTTGTAGTCCATCTCGTCCTCGAAAAAAATGACCCTCAGGCTTGCCAAAAAGGATGAAGAGGCGTAAGGCCAAGTTTCTCAAACCTTCTGTGGCGTACAATTTTTTATTACATCATAATTCCATGTCAAAAAAAAAGAAAGAAAATTTTTAAAAGAACCCGGACCGCGATCCATTCTCGACAATCAGGAATTTTCTTTCAGGGTAACAGGTTAGCTCTTTGAAAACAATCTTTTGTCGTTTATTCGTTGGGTTATTCCCGCGCAAGCGGTAATCCAGACTCCGTCCCTACGGAAGCAGAAAACTATAAACATATTTAAACTGGATTCCCCGAATCAAGTGCGGAGCTCCCGCAGGAATGACGGCCTTAAAAATTACTTTGTTTGGGATGGTTTTCAAACAGCTATAGTGATACCTTTCAGGAAATTATTTATTGCAGTTTTTCATTATGGTGGTATAATTTCTCCGCTTTTTCTTGGCCGGTCTTTTTTTTGGGGGGGAGGGGGAGAGAGAAAAAAGCAGGGGATTTTTCTCCAGATAACCATCAATTTCATTTTTCATATTTTTTTTAAAAAAGGGAGGTGATCAAAAAAACTAATTGGTGAAAGTTTTAAAGATGGAAGTCTTTTAATGCCCAAGATAATTATAATTTTCCAAGTTCTTCACAAAGGGGAGGGGGAAAATGGCAAACAAAGGAATCGATTGGTCTTCGCTGTGGAAGAAAGATGAGTGGCTTGCCGTTTGGATCGGGTTCCTGATTATCGTTTTATCCCTGGCGGGCCTGAAGTTGACGGGTGTCAAGTTCAAATGGACGACGGATGGAGAATTTGCTTCCTTTATGGCTGAGCGGATGCCCGTGGTGGAAAAGCTGGCCGAGGAGGCTGGGCAAAAGGGCGAACAGGCGCTTCAGGAACAGATGGTGGCCCTGAAATCCGCCGCGGACTCCCAAAACCGGAAAGCCGTGGGCGAGGCTATCAAGAAATTGGATGAGGTTGCCAAGAAGGCGAAGGATGAGGGGCTCAAAAAGAAGGTGGCCCCCCTCGTTCGAAGCGTGCGGGGAGAGGCGGGGAACCTCCTGGACAAAGTCTTTGCCGGGGAAAATATCCTGGCAGCTTTCTATATCCTGATTTTTTTCTGGATCCTGGCCACGATCGGCGCCGCGGCCATGAAGCTGGAAATCGGGAAGTTCATCGCCGGGTTCCCGGTCATTTTCATTATCACCTTCATCGCCCAGTTCCTGGCAGGGAATTACACGATTTTTTACTATGGGCTGGAGTACGTCCTCTGGTGCCTTTTGATCGGGTTGATTATCAGCAACGTATTCGGAACCCCCAAATGGCTAATGGCCGCCGCCAGGACCGAATATTACATCAAGATCGGGTTGGTGATTCTGGGATCGGGGATCCTGTTCGGGGAGATCATCCAGGCCGGAGGGTACGGGATTATCCAGGGTCTCCTGGTCGTCGGAGTGGTCTGGTATGTCTGCTACTGGTTAGCCCGGAAGATGAAAGTGGATGAAGAGTTTTCCGCCATTCTGGCCAGCGGAGTCTCCATCTGCGGTGTTTCCGCGGCCATCGCCACCGCGGGCGCAGTTAAAGGGGACCCGAAGAAGCTGAGCTATGTGACTTCTATTATCCTGGTTTGCGCCGTGCCCATGATGGTGATCATGCCCTGGATTATCAAAGCAACCGACATGAATCATATGGTAGGCGGGGCCTGGATGGGAGGGACTCTGGATACGAGCGGCTCCGTGGTGGCTGCCGGGGCCCTGGTGAGCGAAGCGGCTATGAAGATCGGGGTCATCGTCAAGATGTCCCAGAACGTGCTGATCGGGTTCGCCGCTTTCATTCTGGCCATCGTCTGGACCTTTAAAAAGGCAGCGCCCGGAGAGAGACCAGGGGCAATCGAAATTTGGTTTCGCTTTCCAAAGTTTGTCCTCGGATTCATGGTGGCATCGCTCATTTTCTCTTTCGTGCTGGATCCCAAGACCGTCGGGGTCGTAAAGGGGCAGCTGGGAACATTGAGAACCTGGTGGTTTGCCCTGGCCTTTACCTGTATCGGGCTTGAGACTCGTTTCGTTGATTTGTTCAAGATGGGCGGGGGAAGGCCGGCGGCGGCTTTTTTGGGAGCGCAGCTCTTCAACATCTTCTGGACGCTCCTCCTGGCCTATCTCATCTTCGGCGGTATAATTTTCCCGGCTCCTAAATTTTGATTAGGGGAATGGGGTTTTACTAAAACCTACAGGCCATAATCCGACCTAATGGAAGGAGGGCATTTTCTTAAGATCGCTTCAGATCATGCCTTCCTTCCTTGTTTTTTTGCTTTAAGTCCATTGTTTAGGAATTCCCTTTTTCATCTTTAGTCACTTGACATTTATCCTTTACTTTTTCTTATTCATGGTTTTAAAAACTCTGTGCTCTCTGTGCCCTCTGTGGCTAATTTATTTCCCTTGCGTATTCCGAAGTTGCCTTTTTCTGCCGTAAGGATCCGGTAGTCAGGGGAATATAAAAACATTATGGATGTATGATTTCTTCGTAGGTTAATGGTTCAGTGAAATAGGCGCTTAAGGAAAAAAGAGCAAGATGAAAAGGAACAGAAAAGGTAGTGCAGTAAACTATTTTATCAATTTTGGAAGATATTGTGGTTCATGATTACTCATAAAACGCAGGGGGAAGGTATGACAAAAACAGCTTGGCATTCGATGGAAGTCGATAAGGTTTTAACGGAAATGGATACGGATGCCCATCGGGGATTGACGGAGGAGGAAGCTAAGAACCGCCTTGAAAAGTATGGCTATAATGAATTGAAAAAGGAAGAGAAAGTTTCGCCCTTAACTCTCTTCTTCAACCAGTTCAAGAATATCCTGATCATCATCCTTCTCGTGGCCATTGGGCTTTCGGCGCTGATCGGGGGGCTGGTGGATGCAGCCATCATCGCCGTGATCGTCTCCTTTTGCGCAGTCCTGGGGTTTATTCAGGAGTACCGCGCCGAGCGGGCCCTGGATGCTTTGAAGAAGATGCTTTCTCCAACCATTACCGTTTTAAGAGGAGGGCGGGAAGCGGATATTCCCTCGAAAGAACTTGTCCCCGGAGACATAATGCTCCTGGAAGCGGGAGATAAGATCCCGGCCGACGCCCGCCTGGTGGAAAGCCATTCATTGAGATGCGATGAAGCTCCGCTAACAGGGGAGTCCGTGCCAGTGAGCAAAAATATTCAGCCTTCATCTGAAGAGGTGCGGGTCAGCGATCGCAAAAACATGATCTTCACCGGGACCACCGTTACTTATGGGCGAGGGAAAGCAGTCGTCACTTCCACCGGTATGAATACAGAATTTGGCAAAATCGCCGAGGAAGTTACGAGTGTGGAGGTTGAGAAAACTCCTCTGGAAAAGAGAACGGCAGAGATCGGAAAATGGCTGGGCATCGTCGCCGTGTCGATCTGTATACTGGTTGCCGGAATCAGCATCTTCAGGGAAGCGATCTGGGGCAAAATAGACCTGCAATTCATCATCACCATGGTGATGTTTACTGTGGCCCTCGCTGTAGCAGCAGTTCCTGAGGCGCTGGCAGCCATTGTGACAGGAGCCCTGGCCATCGGGATGCATCAGATGGCCCAAAAAAATGCCCTCATAAGAAAAATGCCCGCGGTCGAGACTTTGGGATGCACCACAGTGATCTGCTCTGATAAGACCGGGACCCTCACCAAAGGAGAGATGACCATCAGGAAGATCTTCGCCAGGGGCAAAATGGTGGAGGTGAGCGGAATTGGTTATGACCCCGTGGGTGAGTTTAAAGGATCAGATCCAGTGGAAATCACCAAGAGCAACTCCTTACGAATGCTTTTGCAGGCAGGGATTTTATGCAGCGACGCCCACCTTCATCAGCAGGACGGAAAATGGTTGATCAAAGGAGATCCCACCGAGGGGGCCCTGGTTGTAGCCGCAGCCAAAGCCGGACTTTCGATCCATGAGATCAAGCTGGAGAACCCCAGGATTGAGGAAATTCCTTTTAGTTCCGAGAGGAAAAGAATGACGACCATCCATCAAATGCCCGATGGGAAAAAGGTCGCTTTTCTGAAGGGAGCTCCGGAGGTTATCCTGGAAAAAAGCACGAAGATCCTTGAGGATGGGGATGGGAGAACCTTGAAGGAAGAGGAAAGAGCGGAGATCTTACGGGCCAATGAAGGGATGACCCAAGGGGCCTTGCGGGTTCTGGGGGTCGCATATCGGGATCTTCCCGATGGCATTGCCTACAGCGAGGATATGATTGAAAAGGATTTAACCTTTTTGGGCCTGGTGGGTATGATGGATCCCCCGCGGGATGAAGTGGTCGAGGCCACCAAGGTATGCAGGCAAGTGGGCATTAAACCCATTATGATTACAGGCGACCACAAGCTTACGGCCGTGGCCGTGGCCAAGGAGATCGGATTTTACAAGGACGGCGACAAGGTGCTCACCGGAGAAGAACTGGAAAAGATGAGCGATGAGGAGTTTGAGAAGATTGTTTGTCAGGTCACGGTTTATGCTCGAGTCTCCCCTTCGGATAAATTAAAGATCGTAAAGGCCTGGAAGAAACAAGGGGAAGTCGTGGCCATGACCGGCGACGGAGTCAACGATGCTCCGGCCCTCAAACAGGCCGACATCGGCATTGCCATGGGGATTACAGGAACCGAGGTGACCAAAGAAGCAGCGGATATGGTCCTGAGCGATGATAACTTTGCCACGATAGTGAATGCCATTGAGCGGGGCAGGTGGATTTATGATAATATTAAAAAATACCTTACCTATCTCCTGCGCTGCAATATA
>JAURYC010000246.1 GCA_030654105.1 Deltaproteobacteria bacterium | reverse complement strand
GTTGACCGTAAGGAAAATCGTTGAGGTGACTAAGGCCCAGGCGATGATGACCGGGAAGTCCATCACCCCAATGGCTTCCAGAAACAACCGGCCCATGCCGGGCCAGGCAAAAACTTTCTCCGTGACAATGGCCCCGGCCAGGAGAGACCCCATCTGCATCCCGGCAATGGTCACAAAAGGGATTAACGTGTTCTTCAGCGCATGCTTGTAGATTACCTTCTGCTCGCTTACCCCCTTGGAGCGGGCCGTCCGGATGAAATCCATGGTCATGATGTCGAGCATGCCGGCCCGGATCAGGCGGATGAAAAGGGCTAACCGGTAAAGGGCCAGCGAACCAGCAGGGAGAATCAGGTGGGCCCAGGTCCCCCTGCCGGAAGAGGGAAGCCACTGAAGTTCAACCGAAAATATGAGGATGAAAACGATGCCGATCCAAAAAGGAGGGGCCGAAATGCCAATGAGGGAGCCGAGCAGGCTGGCCCGGTCTACGATTGTACCCCTCCGGGAGGCGGCCAGGACCCCAATCGGAACGGCCAGGATGAGGCTGATCAGAATAGTAGTAACAACGAGTTCCAGCGAAGCGGGCAGACGCTCCAGGACGAGCTTGAGGGCGGGCTGGCCATGGTGGTAGCTGACTCCCAGATTTCCCTGAGCGGCGTTCTTGAGGAAAAGGCCGTATTGAACGATGAGCGGCTTGTCCAGCCCCAGGGATCGGCGCATTTCTTCTATATCCGAGGGCGGAGCATCTTGCGGCATGAGCAGGGCCAGGGGATCGCCGGAGATGTGTAGAATAACGAATACGATCCCAGAGACGACCAAAAGGACTAAGATTGCCTGGTACAGGCGCCGAAGCAGGTAGATTCCCATAGCCCTTTATCCAATAAAATTCAGCGATTGGTTACGTGAAAATGCTTCTTCTCTTCCTGGGTGCGTTGAGATTCCGCAATCCCCGGAACGGCCGAATCTATTGGGCTCTCTTCAATTCATGGGCAAAGAGTCTTTCGTCAACCCGGGATTTTCCGTCTTTGATCCGCTTGGTGAAACCGAAAACGTTTTCCTGATAGTAAAGGGGAATCAGGTAATAGGTTGCATAAATTTTTTCCGCGATCTCGTTGCGCAGTTTGTCCCGCTTGGCATCATCCATGATGCTGTTGGCGATATCCATCTTCTTATCTAACTCCGGGTCGCTGAACCGCCCCCGGTTGATGTGCCCGTACTGTCCTTTTTTCTCCCGGAAGAAAGCATTAAAAGTGCCCTGCCAGGAAATCGTTCCCCACCCGGCGAGAAAGAAAGGAGATTCATACCGGTCCACCTTGGGAAAGAAAACCGCCTTGGGAGTGGCGATCACCTTCAAGCGGATTCCCACCTTGGCCAGCTGGGCGGCGATGGCCTCGGCCACTTGCTGGTCGTTCACGTACCGGTCGTTGGGGGTATCGAAGTTGCACTCTAATCCTTTCGGGTAGCCGGCTTCGGACAGAAGCTTCTTGGCCAGTTCGGGGTCGTACTTGGGCCTCTGGATATTCTTGTTGTGTCCGACGGCGTAAGGACTGGCCAGTTGGGAAGCGGGATAGGCACTCCCTTCCATGACGTATTTGATGATATCGTCCACGTTGATGGCATGGGCGAAGGCCTTGCGAACCCGGAAGTCTTTGAAGGGGTTGGGTTTGCCCGCGGCAATCCCGGGCTGGGCGTTGGGTGCCGGGCCGCCTTTGTCCGCATGGATGTCGAACATGACATAAATGGTCCGCTGGCTGGGAACTCGGCTGACATAGGTATTCTTGTTCTTTTCCACCCGGGGGATATCCGGAATCGAGACCCCCCAGCAGGCGTCGATTTCTCCGGTAACCAGCGCCGCCACTCGAGTGGCGTTTTCCGGGATGGGCCGAAGGGTGACTTTTTCAAAATCCACCTTTGGGCCCCACCACTCCTTGTTGGCCACCAGCGTGACGCGATCATCTTTCACCCATTCCCCAAATTTGTAGGGTCCCGTTCCGACCATGTTCCGCGTCAGATAAGAATAGTCCTTTTTGTCCCATTCCTGGAACATCTTGGGGGGAACAATGCTGACGTTTTCCAGCATGATCAAGGCTTCGGGAGTGGGCGATTTGGTAATTAGACGAATGGTATTGTCGTCCACGATTTGGATCTCTTTGTAATCGGGGATCATATGCTTGTACTGGCTTTTCGGATGAGTTTTGCAGCGCTCCAGGGAAAATTTGACCGCGGCGGCGTTCATTGGTTCTCCATTGTGGAATTTGACGCCTTTGCGCAGTTTGAATTCCCAGGTGTTGTCATCAATCAATTTCCAGCTTTCCGCCAGCTCGGGGACGATCTTCAGGTTCTCGTCGAATCCGATCAAGTTTTCGTACACATGCCGCTGGACCGTGGTGGTGGTCGTCTCGCTCCGAGCGTGAGGATCCAAAGTGGCGGCATCCCCCTCGAAACCGATGATCAATGGTTTTTCCGCCGCAAGGCCGATAGGGGGGATACTCCAACCCAGGAAAAGGAAAACAAGCACGAAACTAAAAAAAATGACTTTTTTCATTATTCATCCCTCCTTATATTTTATTGGTTTTTAAACCCAGATGATGAAGGAAATCCAATATTTAAATAATGGCCCATGAGCGCCATCTCACTCCTTCTGACCAAAGGCTTCTTTCACCCTTTCTCTCAGTTCCGCCGAGGTCAGGAAATCATAACCGGTCATAGCCAGGAGCTTGGCCGCTTTAATTAAGGCTTCCCGTCCCCGGGGACTCATGGTGGCCTCGGCGAAGATTTGGGAATGACCGGGAACTTCAGGGTCTACGATGGCCAGCGAAGGATGAATGGCCGGCAGGTAATAACTGAGATTGCCGATATCTGAGGAGCCGCGGCGGCCGTCATCCTTGCTCAGTGGGATCCCGAGCGCTTCCATATTGGCTCTGACGGCCTCCTCTAGCGGTTTTGACCCCGCCAATTCCTCGTTCAACTTCAAAACCTCGATCCTCAAGGAAGCGACTCAGGTATTCACAGGATTTAAATTCCTGGTAAGCGATTTCGGGATTGTTGTACAAAAATTCGCTGACCTTAAAAAGATCTCCAGCCAGCGCATCCACTTCGGCGCCCAAATGGGCCTTTATATCATCCATTTTCCACCCTTTTCGGATCGATGCCTACTTCTACGCCACACCTTCCGACTGCATTTTGCCAGTAGGCGAACTTTAGTATAATCAAGAAAAAAACCGAGTCAAGGGTTTTGTAGTAACATTCGTAGTGATCTACAATCAATCCCTCTCCACCAACTCAATCCGGATCCCCTCTGGGCCTTCGATAAAAGCAATTTTGATCCCCGAGGGGGTAACGGTTGGTTCAATGCTAAATTTTGCCCCTCTCTTTTTGAGGTCTTGGGCGGTTTGTTCGAGGTCTTTCACTTTAAACCCGAAATGGTCGAGTCCTCTGTTTCCTTTTCCGGGCGTGAGCTGGCCGGCTTTGGGCTCCGTCCCTAAAAGAGCCAAAGTAGCTCCCTTCACATCCATTCGAATCAGGGGAAACCCCCTCATTTCGCTGCGGGAAACTACCCGGCCATCGAATACCTTCTCAAAGTATTGCACCGCCTCTTCCATGTTGCCGCAAATAATGTGGATGTGGTCCAATCCAGTGATCATCTTCTCCTCCTTTTTTAAAATTTTTTTAAATCGTTTGAAGCCATTTCTTGCCGAGAACCTTGGGTAGTAAGCCTTCTGCCCAATTTCCCTAAATTGTCTATTCTTTCCCTGGTCAACAGAAGCAATACTTTGGGAATTTTAGGTCAGGATTCCGGGCTTAAAATTTCGTATTCATACGTCGGCTTCTTGACCTTCAGCAGAAAGAAGGTAGGAACAATCAGAATAAACGCCATTCCGCTTAGCCC
>JAURYC010000245.1 GCA_030654105.1 Deltaproteobacteria bacterium | reverse complement strand
TTATCTGCGTCCTATTAAATTTTTTGGGTCCGACTAACCGAGTTTGGTCAAAGGGAAAAATCTGGGGCAATCATGACGTCCCCCATCTTAGAATTTGCCGTCATCGCGGATGATCTCACCGGCTCCCTGGATACGGGCCTGCAATTCCGTAAAAAGGGCTTGAGCACTTTTGTCCCCCTACGGCAAAGTTCCAGACCTAACGGGCAGGTGTTGGTCTTGAACACCGATAGCCGAAACCTTCCTGGAGACTTAGCTTACCGCAGGGTGTACAGAGCCTGCCGAAGCTTAAAAGCCCGGTCAATCTATAAAAAAATTGACTCCACCATGAGGGGGAATGTGGGGTTGGAAGTATTGGCGATCCTGGAGGCTCAAAAAATTCCCAAGGCTATCATCGTCCCGACCATTCCAGTCCTTGGCCGGACCGTAGAAAAAGGAATTCTGCGGATCCATGGAGTGCCATTGCTCCGTACCCCCTACGCCAAGGACCCTTTCCATCCTCTGTGGACTTCCAGAATTCCAAATTTGCTGCAGAAGGAGACGGGTCTGCCTGGAGGGCATATTCCCTTAAAACAAGTGAGGAAAGGTCCTGCCTACTTGGCTGAGAGAATTGAAAAAAGCCAGGAGCGGATCCTGGCTGTTGATGCGGTTTTACAAGCAGATTTGCATACAATCGCTTCGGCCTGGAAATTATTATCCGGGAGGGTGTTGGCCTGCGGTTCAGTTGGACTGGCCGACGAAATCGTCTCCTCGCTTCCGGATGGGCCAAAAGCAAAAGCTAAGGGTTTTCCTGGCCCTCTTTTAATCCTTTCCGCCAGCCGTAATCCTTTGACCGCTGAACAGCTCAAAGTGGCACAGGAATACTTTCGCCTACCTTGGCTTGAACCGAACCTCGAGCGCTTGCTTAACCCCCGATGGGCGGAGGCAGAGTCCGCGGCCTTATCCAACTACCTTAGAAAAGTTCTTACCAAGAGTCCCGGGGCCATACTTACCACTACTTTTCAAAAACATATTCCAGGAAAAGAGGGGGCAATACCAAAAGTCCTGGGGATCGTAGCCGCCCGCCTTTTAAAAAAAAGGCGCCTGGGTGGACTGGTACTCACGGGGGGCGATCTGGCCATGGGAGTATGCGGACGCCTTGGTGCTTCAGCCCTATCCATTCAGGAAGAAGTCCTGCCGGGAATTCCCTGTAGTAGTTTGACGGACGGACCTTTTAAAGGGCTCCACCTGGTTACCAAAGCAGGAGGGTTTGGCGAAAAAGACGCTCTTTTGCGGATCATCCATTACCTGAGAGGAAAACATGAAAGCCAAAAAATCTAAACCCCTCATCGCCATCACCATGGGCGATGCCGCGGGAATCGGCCCGGAGATCATCGTGAAGGCCCTGGAACGGAAACAATTGCAGCGCCAAGCTTTGCCGGTAGTTATCGGGGACGCCCAGACCATGGAACAGGCGTTGGCCATTGCCAACAGTCGAATGAAAATTCACGCTATCACTGACCTCGACCAGATCCAAGAAGCCTCAGAAACCATTCAGGTGCTGGACCTAAAGAACATCGACCTCAAGAAACTTAAACACGGCCAGGTTGATCCCATGCCCGGCAAGGCTGCGGTGGAGTACATTCAGAAAGCAGTAGAACTGGCACAGGAAGGGCGCGTAAAGGCTATCGTTACCGCCCCTATTCATAAAGAGGCGATTAATAAGGCCGGATTTCATTATTCGGGCCACACCGAACTGCTGGCCCATCTCACCGGGACCAAAAATTATGCCATGCTCTTAACCCACGGAGCTTTCCGGGTTTCCCATGTGACCACTCACACCTCCTTACAAAAGGCCTGCGAGCGGATAAAAAAAGACCGGGTCCTCTCTGTGATTCGCTTAACTTATGAATTTTTACAAAAACTCGGGATCGAGAATCCCCGGATCGGGATTGCCGGTCTGAACCCCCACTCCGGAGAAGGTGGCCTTTTTGGGGATGAAGAAAAGAAAGAGATCATTCCGGCAATCGAAGAAGCCAAAGGGAAGGGATGGAATGTGGAGGGGCCTGTGCCGCCTGATACGGTTTTTACCAAGATGAAAGGGAAGCAATACGACGCCGTGGTGGCCATGTATCACGATCAGGGGCATATTGCCGTGAAGCTCGTAGGCTTCTCCATGAAGCCCGGGGGTAAGGAATGGGATAAAATGAGCGGGGTGAATGTAACCATGGGTTTGCCCATCATCCGCACTTCCGTAGACCACGGGGTGGCTTTCGGGAAAGCCGGCGAAGGGCGGGCCAACCCCCAGTCGATGGTTGATGCTATCAAATTGGCCATCCAGCTGGCGAAACAAAAGGCATTAAATAAAGCTTGTCATATTTTTTGAAAAATGCTTAAATATTGGCCGTAACACATAACACAGCAAAGTGGCAGGGCTTTTTTGCCACTCAAATTGTGTTGTTTTCTCTTTCTTCTCTTGAAAAATACTGTTTTCTGAGGGACATATCTTTTTCCAATCTGCGTTTCACTATTGGGGGGTTCTCCAA
>JAURYC010000244.1 GCA_030654105.1 Deltaproteobacteria bacterium | reverse complement strand
GAAATCAACTTACAGGCTTTTTCAACCGTAGCGTCCCGGTTCAGGAATACGGGCGCAGCCTGCACGGCGGCGATTTTAAAAGCGATGTTGGGAATTGGCATCAACGTCTCCTTTCAAATCTTTTTTCCCTCTTTAACCTTCTGCAACATAGGTCTGCTGCAGCACATTCTCACATAGCAGTCCCACGTCCAATAGGCCAAGCTGATCCCAGGATTAAGAAAACCCCAAAGAAATCCCGTGAGCGAAATTTTCCCATTTACAAAGGAAGGAACGTCCACTAAAATAAATAGTAGTAACATAATATCGTCTTTGAGGTGTGGTGTCAAAAAATGAAAGTAATTAAGGAAATTATCTGTTCCAAATGTCGAAAAAAACAGGTAAACGATTTGGAAGACCTTTTGCGCAGTGACCTCTTCTGGCGAGTCTGTGAGTTCTGCAACCAATACGGATTAAAGATCGCTATCCGGCATAAACTCACCATGAAAGAATGGATGGAAGCTTTTTACAATACCATGGGTTTTAGAGTTGTACAGGTTGAAGCCTTATTAAAAGATCTTTTAAAGGACCGTTCTCACCTTTAAAGTAAATTTTTCTGCCAATCGGGGGAAGGATGGAAAGTACCTATATCATTTTTCAGGTGCAGTTAGGATGGATGGGCTTGGTCGGAAACAAAAATGGCCTACGGCGCATTTTCCTTCCTGGATTAAAAAAACAAGAGCTAAAGGAACGCATTACCTCAGAGTTTCCGGAAAGCAAGGAAAGTCCAGGTCCATGGGAACGGAGCAAAAAACAATTCAGCGAGTACTTTTCCGGGAAAAGGACCCAGTTTGACCTTCCCTTGGACTTGTCTGAGGCGACCCCTTTCCAAAAAAAAGTGTACGCGGTATTATCCCGAGTCCCTTTTGGAGAGGTACGCACCTATCGCTGGCTGGCTCAAAAGATAGGAAACCCGAAAGCGCTGCGGGCTGTGGGACTGGCGAATGCCAAGAATCGCTGGCCATTGGTGATTCCATGCCACCGAGTAGTAGGGAGCGATGGTTTTTTGACCGGATTTTCCGCTCCGGGTGGATTAGAGTTAAAGGCCTGTCTTTTAAATCTCGAAGGCATACCGGTTGTGAACAAAAAGGTATTAGGCGAATTAAAAGTTTTTTAACTTTGATGGCTTCGTAGAAAGTCCATCTGCGGCGTTGCGCTGCTTCCTTCGTCGTTGCGGCGTACCTGTAAGTACACCTCACTCCTCAGGATTTGCGTGCCTTGCATCTGGAGCTTTTTACATTGCCATCCAAATTTTGACTTTTTACGAGTCCATCAACTTTGCAATTTTCATTTTGCATTTCTTATTTAGGTCCTTCCTTTTTCCCACGGTTGCCAGGTAAATAACCGTTTCTTCTACCCCATCTACCTCTATTAGGTTGTTAACCTCATCGTCGAAAAAAGCCGCGATGCCACAGCACCCCAGGCCCATGGCTGTAGCTGCCAGATATAGGTTTTGCCCGATATGCCCGCAATCCAAATAAATATAACGATAAGCCCGCTGCCGGTATTTTTGCCGGGAACGGTGGATTACCGCCACCCAGACAAAAACAACGGCGGCTTCCCGGGCCATGTCCTGGTCTAAGGCTGCCCGGGCGATCTGCCGGGAAAAATCTCCTTGGCTTTTTCTTTCCAGGGAGAAATCCCGGACATGCAGGAAATAAATTCCTGCCTCCAGTCCCTCAACCCGGTTGACAACCAGATAAGTATCAATGGGATGGAGAGCGCCGGCTGATGGGGCTGTCCGGTACCAAGAAGAAAAAGGTTGGTCGGTGATTCCCTGGGTTGCCCAGAGGAGGTTGGCAAGTTCTTCCAGGGGCAGAGGGACATGGCTGTAGTCACGGATCGATCGCCGTTTTAACAACACTTCCCATAAGTTTGGACCTACATCGATCCGGGGCTGAGGAAGGGAAATGATTGTGGCGGGAAGATCTTTGGGGCCTTTGTCCAGGCTTGGTTTATCCGAAGATATGGGCCCGTAAGCAGGACGGAAATATTTCGTTTTTTCCTGAAATATTTGGCCAATTTTTTGCTCTGATAATTCCATTTTCCCCCCTGACTGGTATTTTTATTTAGTCTAAAATTTCTAAATTGGGCTGTCAACCTCTTCCATAAAGGAATGGAAAAAAGATTGACCCGATGGATAGTTGGGGTATGATGAATGGGTTATGGGTCGGAGATCAGAAAAATTTGCCAGTGTTTTTATTTATTCCGATGAATTGGCCAATTACGAATATAGTTCAACGCATCCTTTTAAACCCATTCGGGCCAAGCTTACCCTTGACCTTTGCCGCCGTTATGATTTGATCGAAAGGCCCTGGATCCGCTTAATCAAGCCTCAACCTCTAAATTTTGAAGAACTGGCCGAATTCCACGATGAAACCTACCTAAAAACTCTCCAGGCGATTGATTCTTCAGCCACGGCCAAGGAACTTTGGCCGGATGTGCCCTCGAGCCGGAAAGAGGACTCTTTAACTCTCGATCCCCAAATACTTCAGTATGAGTTGGGCACGGATGACAACCCGATTTTCTCCGGCGTCTATGATTTTTCTGCTTTAACTGCTGGGGCTACCGATTTAGGCGCAAAAATGGTGGCATCAGGCGAGGTTCAGGTTGCTTTCAACCCGGTGGGTGGTTTTCATCACGCGGCCAGAAACCATGCGGAGGGATTTTGTTATGTAAATGATGTGGCGGTGACCATTACCCACCTTCTAAAAGAAGGGTTGAGGGTAGCGTTCGTGGATATCGACGCCCACCATGGCAACGGAGTCCAGGATGCCTTTTACCGGGACAATAGAGTGCTGGTGATTTCTTTTCACGAAACCGGGCGAGGAATCTATCCCGGGTCCGGTTTTGAAAACGAGATCGGCGAAGGGAAAGGAAGAGGGTTTAATGTGAATGTTCCTTTGCCCGAAAAAACGGATGATGAAGCCTTTGTTCGGGCCTTTGAAGAAATTGTTCCTCCCCTCCTCGACGCCTATGCCCCCGACATGGTCATTGCCGAATTGGGCGCGGACACCCATATTGCCGACCCTCTAACCCACTTAAGCATGACCAATAACGGATATTGCCAGGCGGTAAAAACATTAGCGCAATGTGCCCCCAGAATCTTGGCTCTGGGCGGGGGAGGGTATGATTTATACAAAACAGCCCGGAGTTGGACTCTGGCCTGGGCGATTTTAAATGACCTGGAACCCCGCGATGAATACGTTGGCATTATTGGCGGGATGATGTTCGGCCCTGAAATTGAAGTAGGGGACCTTTATGACAAAACTGTGTATACTACGGGTATCATTAAGGAACGGATCAACAAGGAAATTGACCGAATCCTGGATTTCATCAAACAGAATGTGTTTCCGATTCATAAAATCCATTAAAAAGGGTGCCGGGGGTAGGGAGTAGGGTGTAAATGGAAAAGATTGAAAAAATAGCCAATTTCCCACACCCTACACGCTACACCCAACCCCATGGCTAATAGGTCGCAAATTTTAATTCCTACTCTTCTTTTCCCCGGTGGCTAACCCCATCCAGAGGAGGAAGGCCGACAACAAAGCGAGGGTGGCTCCGAAGCTGAAAGCCACTTGCGGGCTGAACTTTTCCCAGAGAAATCCCATTAAAACGCTTGCCGGAAGCGTGCTAATACCCACCGCAAAGTTATAGAGTCCGTAAGCCGTTCCCCGCAGACGAGAGGGAACTAAGTCGGCCACCAAGGCGCGTTCTCCTCCCTCAGTGAGTCCATAGAAAAGGCCATAAACGGCGAAAAGAATCCAGATGGCTCCTGACGTTTTCGCCCAGGCGAAAGCCCAATATATCCCGCTATAAAGGAACCAACCGGAGATGATTACTCCTTTTCTTCCCAGACGGTCGGAAAGAATTCCCCCCGGAGTTGCCGAAAGGGACTTGGTCAGGTGCAAGACCATCCAAAGAATGGGGAGAAGGGTGATGGGTATGCCCGCATCTTTGGCTTTGAGAATTAAAAAGGCGTCGCTGGAATTCCCCAGACTGAAGAGGACAATCACCAGAAGGAAAAACTTAAATCGTTGATCAAAGGGGCGAAGGGAAAACTGAATTTTCGAGGAAGCGGGTGTAGATGGCTTCGATTTTTTTTCGCTCACCCCGCGAATAAGGATGAAAAGGGCTAAAATACCCGGGATGAAAGCCAGCCAGAAGACCGTGCGGTATTCTTGGGTGATGAAGGTAAGGAGGAGGAAAGCAATTAGAGGCCCGATAACCGCTCCGGCGTGGTCCATAGCCCGCTGAAACCCAAAAGCTTTCCCATGTTCTCGATCAAGGGTGAAATCTGCAATCAAGGCATCCCGGGGGGAAGTACGGATTCCTTTTCCTACCCGGTCCAAAAAACGGATGAATAAAACGTGCCATCCCGCCGTGGCCGCAGCCACCAAGGGGCGTACGAAAGAAGAAAGGGTATAACCGAAGAGGATCAGTAATTTTCTTTTTCCCAAACGGTCAGAAAGCCAGCCGGAAAAAAGCTTGAGTAAAGAGGCCGTAGCTTCGGCGGCCCCTTCTACCAACCCGACAAAAGTAGTTCCCACCCCCAGAACCGCAGTTAAAAAAACCGGCAGAAGGGGATAGATCATTTCACTGCTTACGTCGGTAAAAAAACTGACCCAGCCCAAGGAAAAAATGTTGCGATCTAAACCAAAAAATTTTTTCCCCGTTTTTACCGCATTCATAACCACCAACTCTTTCCCTGTTAGGAAAGAAAAAATATCAAATTCGGGGGAAAAAAACAAGTTGAGAAATAGCATTCGGCAGAGGGAAAAGTTAGGTGAGCAGGGCAGGCCCAATAGCCGAGTTTCATCTTTGCTTATAAGGCAAGTTAAGATATAATGTTTCTTAGGTTGGCTCAATCGCGCTTCTCGGAAAAAGAGATGGAAGATATAAACCACCGCATTATTTCTTACCTGATCGAAAAGGGATTCCTTAAAAAGGCAGATTACGAAAAGCTTTTCCCTCTGGGACATCCTCCGCCGGACTTTTCTGTAGAAGAACATATTATCAAACCAGGCCTCATCACGGTCGAAGGGTTCCAGGCAGCGATGGAGGGATTTTTTGGGGTTCCGTTTGCTTCTGCGGAGGATTATCCCAAAGAACCCGTACTTTTTGACCAGTTCTCCGTTCAATTCATGAAAGAATCCAAGTTTCTACCCGCCAAAATGAAAGATAATATTCTGACGGTCATCATGCGTAATCCTTTCGATTTTTACACTCTCGATGCCATCCGCCTGGCCACAAAATATGTAATTCATGTTTTAGCGGGCCAAGAGTATGAAATCTTAAAAGCGATTGAACGGACCTACGGATCGGAGGCGACCTCGATGGAAAAAATAATCGAGGATATCGACCGCATTCCCGAGTATCAAGCCGAAGATGAAGAAAACGTCGACCAGCTGCGGGATATGGCCTCGGAAGGGCCGGTGATTCGCCTGGTCAATCTGATTATCACCCACGCCATCGAAAGGAGGGCCAGCGATATCCATTTTGAACCTTACGAAGATCATTTCCGGGTCCGCTACCGCATTGATGGGGTTCTGCTTGATGTAGAAGCCCCTCCCAAGCGCCTTCAGGCGGCTATCATTTCCCGGATCAAAATCATGGCCAAATTGAATATCGCGGAAAGGCGCCTTCCCCAGGACGGCCGGATCATGCTGCGGGTAAAAGGCAAAGAGATAGATTTCCGGGTTTCTTCCGTCCCCACGATCCATGGGGAATCCATGGTTCTGAGAATTTTAGACAAAGGCAGTATCGTGTTGGATGTTGAGCAGCTGGGTTTCCAGGAGGATACCTTAAAGGGGTTTCAAGAAATAATCCAGAATCCTCACGGGATCATTCTGGTCACCGGCCCTACGGGGAGCGGAAAAACCACCACCCTCTATTGTGCCTTACAAAAGATCAACTCCCCCACGAAAAAGATTATTACCGTTGAGGATCCGGTAGAATATCAATTGCGGGGGGTGAATCAGATTCAGGTTAAACCGTCGATTGGACTTACTTTTGCCAATGCCCTTCGTTCCATCGTGCGCCAAGACCCGGATGTGATCCTCATCGGCGAAATTCGTGATGCCGAAACCGCGGAAATTGCCATCCATTCGGCCCTAACAGGGCATTTAGTCCTGAGCACTCTGCATACCAACGACGCCGCCAGCGCCATTACCCGCCTTATCGACATGGGCATGGCAGATTATCTCCTTTCTTCAACCATCATTGGAATATTGGCGCAACGTTTAGTTCGCGCGGCTTGTCCTCATTGCCGGGAGCCCTATACTCCTGATGCAGCTATCCTGAAGGAAATGAAAATGAATGGCGAGCATCTGGAAGAATTGAAAGCTTATGAAGTCCGGGGATGTGAAAAATGTGGCTCTATGGGGTATTGGGGTCGCCTGGGAATATTTGAATTCCTTAAGGTGACTGAGGATATCCAAAGGTTCATCCTGGAGAAGAAAGATTCCAATATCATCAAAGAAGCGGCCCGGAAGAACGGGATGAGAACTTTAAGGGAAGATGGTTGGCTGAAGGTCAGGCAGGGATTAACCACAGTTTCCGAAGTTTTGCGGGTGTCCCAGGAAGAAGAAATCATTTAAAAAAGGGGTCTGGGGCAAGGGTTCAAAGGTTCAAGGGGAAAAGCTGAAAGTTAAAAACAAAGATCTAAGAGCTAAAAGTTATGGCTGAATATGTTTACAAAGCCACCACCCTCAGCGGACAAACCGTGGAAGGTTCCATTGAAGGAAAGGATGAGAAAGCGGTCGTCCAGAGCCTGCACCAACTGGGCTATATCCCCGTTCGCATTGCCTCCAGAGAAGAACAAGCGGCCCCTCTGCGATTGTTTTCTTTTTTCCCCCAGCGCGTCGGGATGAAGAACTTGCTGACTTTTACCCAGGAACTCTCCACCCTGGTTTCGGCCGGCCTGCCCCTTGACCGGAGCCTGAAGATTCTGGGCGATTTGACCGAAAACGCCCGATTGAAAGGAGTGGTACAGGATATCCTGGGCCGCATTGAAGGAGGAAACTCTCTGGCCGAAGCGCTGGGGCATCACCCTCGGATTTTTTCCAAGCTTTACGTCAATATGGTAAAAGCCGGCGAATCAGGAGGCTTCTTAGAGGCCATCCTTTCCCGCCTGGTCAAATATCTTCAAAGCGCTAAAGAGATTCGGGACTACCTGATCTCGGTCATGATCTATCCTCTCATCCTGACTGCGGTCAGCGGCCTTTCCATCATCATCCTGGTCACCTTTGTTATCCCAAGATTTTCCACAATTTTTTCCGACATGGGGCAGGCCATTCCCCTGTCGACTCAGATCATGCTTTCGCTTTCCCTGGCCATCCGGGAATATTGGTGGGTGGGGGCAGGAATCCTGGCGCTCATCTATTTCGGCATGAAGGTTTACAAACAGGACGAAGAAAGAAAATTCCGCTGGGACCGTTCCAAGCTGAAGTGGGTTATCGTAGGCAACATCATCAAGAAGGTGGAAGTGGCCCGTTTCGCCAGAACTCTTGCAACCCTGCTGGTAAGCGGCGTTCCCGTCCTGTCGGCGCTCAATCTTGTCAAGGAGATCTCCGATAACCTGGCTGTTTCCAGAGCGATCGGCCATGTCCACGACCAGATCAGGGAAGGGAAGACAGTGGCCAGGACGCTGGAAGAGACGGGGGTTTTCCCCCCCCTGGCCGTGCACATGATCAGTGTGGGGGAGGAGACGGGGCGCATCGAAGAGATGCTGAACAAAGTAGCTGAGACCTACGAGGAGAATGTTCAGACTACGGTCAAACGGTTGGTCTCGCTCCTGGAACCCTTGCTCATCTTGGTCATGGGGGGAGTCGTGGGATTCATTGTTATCTCCATGCTCCTGGCGATCTTTAGCATCAACGAAATTCCTTTTTAATTATTAAAAAAAACCCAAAGGGGGCAGTATGAAGGGAAGGAAAGGACGAAGACCACAAGGGTTTACTCTGATGGAATTATTAATTGTCATCATCATCCTTGGTTTGATGGCAGCCTTCGTGGCTCCTAAATTTTTTGGGAAAGTCAGCGAGGCCAAACAAAAGGCAGCCAAAACCCAGATTGAGCTCTTCGGAACCGCCTTTGATGTCCTCCGCCTGGACGTAGGAAGATACCCGACTACCGAGGAAGGTTTGAAGGCCCTCCGGGAAAAACCCTCGGGAATGGAAAATTGGAAAGGCCCCTACCTGCCCAAAGAAATTCCCAATGACCCCTGGAAAAGGCCTTATATATATAAGTCACCGGGGGAGCATGGGGATTACGATCTCATGGCTTATGGACTCGATGGCGCCCCAGGAGGGGAGGGGGAAAACGAAGATGTGGTCAGTTGGAAGGACATCGGCTCATGAAAAGTAGAGGTTTCACGCTGATCGAGATGGTGGTTGTCCTGGTCCTCATCAGCCTCTCTATTTCCCTGGTAGCCCCTTCTCTTTCCCGAATTGCCAAGACCGTTGAATTACGAGCGACCGTCAAGAAAATTTCTGCAATTTTGCGCTATTATCGGAGCGAAGCCGTACAAACAGGCCAAACCCAGCAAGTTCTCTTCAACCCGGATTTACGGGAAGTGCGGATCCAAGCGATCGATATAAATGGGCCAGAAGGCGAGAAAGAAAAACGGGAAGAGCTGGCACCGATAAAGAAATTTATCCTTCCTGAAGGGATCCAGATGAAAGAATTGAATATTCCAGCCTCTCAGCAATCTGCGGATTTTCCCACGATTGAATTTTACCCCAACGGAGGATCGAACGGCGGGTCCCTTCTGCTGGACCGCCAGGACCATAAAGGATATCGGATCAAAGTAAATTTCCTTACGGGAATGGTAGCGGTCGGGGGGGCCTAACGGATGCCAAGGATGAGTGATCGAGGTTTTACCCTGATTGAAGTCGTGGTGGCCTTGGCCATCTTGGGGGTGGGCTTGATCGTGATCATCGAGCTCTTTTCCGGAGGACTTCGTCTGGGAAGAACCTCGGGAGAATATACCCAGGCCATTGGTTATGCCCGCCTGAAAATGGAAGATCTCGCCTTGGCCCGCCAAGTGACCGAAGGAATAGAGGAAGGGGAGTTTGATAAAAATTTTCGCTGGCAGTTAGAAGTGAAAAAAGTAGACGTTCTTCCTTTAGAGGAAGCTGCAGATTTTAAACTTCCCATAGAGTTGTACCGCATTAAGATGAACGTATTTTGGAAGTCCGGATCCCAAGAAAGATCCGCAGTCATTGAATTGTTGAAGGTGATGAAATTACCCGATCATGAAGCCAAGATTTGAAGTTTCCTCCTGCGAAGCAAAAGCCTGGGGATTTACCCTGGTTGAGGTTATGATCACCTTGACGATCCTCGGATTTATCCTCTTGATGATTTTCGGCGTCTTCCGACTGGGTCTTTCTGCCTGGGAAAAAGGGGAAAACCTTAAAGAGGATTATCAGCAAGTACGTATCATTTCCCAGTTGATCTCCCGCCAGATCAAATCCATCGTTCCTTATAAAATCAAGACGCGCAAGGCGGAAGGCGATTATCTGGCTTTTGAAGGAAAGGCCCGCTCCGTTAAATTTGTATCCGCCCTGCCGCTCAAGTTCAGCCAACCTCAAGGGTTTGTTTATGCCATCTACGATTTCCAAAAAAATGGAAAAGAAAATGGAGCGCTGGTTCTTTATGAGCAAAGAGTTCTCAACCGAGATTTTATGAGTGAGAGCCCCAAGGAAGAATCAGGAGTTCCCTTGATTGAACACCTGGCGGAGGTGCGCTTCGAATATTATCGGGAGGAAGACCCGCAGAAAAACCAGGCGGCGGAATGGGTAGAGGAATGGAATGCCCAAGAAAAAAGGGAGCTACCCAGAGCCATACGGATAACCCTTGTTTCCAAGAAAGGTGAGAAAGCAGAGGAAGGGACTTCCTTTACCCTTTTGGCCTCCCTTCCCTCCCACCGCTACGAAGAAATGAGAACGGGTCCAATGCGAAGGATTATTCCGTCAAGGCCGGCGGGATAGAGGACGAAAAAATAAGAGATGGAGAGAGATCATAAATTGCGAATTGCGGAATGGGCATTGGGGGAAAAGAGGATTTTTCTACCGAATTTAAACGAAAAAGGCGTAGCCCTAATTATGGTTCTCTGGATTATTGCCATCCTTTCCGTAATCGCCTTTGAATTCAGTTATGCCATGCGGACCGAGGTCAAAATTGTTAAAAATTTTCAGGAAGAACTCCAACTCTATGCCCTGGCCGAGGGGGGAGTGGAACGGGCCATTGCCGAGTTGGTGTATAAACATGATCCCCGCGTGCAAAATAAAAGAAGAATCCTGAAGTCGAAAGACTTCCCACCTGAAAAAAAGGACTGGGTAACAGATGGCCGGGGCTATCCCTTGACCTTCGATCTGGGAGTCTGTGAAGTCCGGGTCAGGGGGGAAGCCGGCAAGATCAATATCAACCTGGTTTCCGGAATGTTGCTGCGCAAGATCATTACCAACTTGGGGGTAGAAGGGGAAGCCGGGGACATTGTGGTCGATTCCCTTTTGGATTGGCGGGACCCCGATGATTTATACCGCCTCAACGGAGCTGAAAACGACTATTATCAGTCCCTCCCAGAACCCTATGAATGCAAAAACGGCAACCTGGATTCCATAGAAGAACTTCTCCTCGTGCGGGGTGTGACCCCGGAATTGTTTTACGGGAAAAAAGGAACCTGGCCAGGGGAAGGAGGAAAAGAAAAAGGCAATCGGATCGGTTTGAAAGATATTTTTTCGATCTATGCTTTGGGTGAGCAAGTAGATATCAACAGTGCCACCCTCCCAGTGCTAAGATTTGCTTTGGGGATTCCCAGCGAGATTGCCCGGGGGATCATCCAGGCTCGTGAGGAAAAAGTTTTCGAGAATCAGCAGGATCTTCTCCAAAGGGTGCCTGAACTCGGGCCTTTCTTGGGAGAAATCGGCCGTTTCATTCTATTTCAAAGTACGAATCCTTTTTATACCATCGAGGCCCAGGCCCAAAGTAAAAATGGGAAATCGGTTCGAGGGTTAAAAGCAATCGTCAAGATTGACCCCCGAGAAAAAGAAGGGTATAAAATCATCCAATGGGTGGACGCATTCGTTTCCTGAAAAAAAACAGTATAAACAAAGAAAGAATTCCCGAAGGGTTCCGATGGCCATTTTTGACTCCAGTTTAGGGATCGAATTTAAAGGCAACCATCTTATCCTCACGCTCCTGCGGAAATCTTTCAGGAAGATCCGTTTGGTCGACTACCGGATCTATCCTATAGCGTCCGAGGGCCAGAAAGAATTACAACAGGCGCAATGGCTCAACCAGATCACTACTTTCATGGCCCAACAATCGATCGACAAAGAAAAGGTATCCATTGCGATCCCCCGCGAAAAAGTAATGGTCCGTTTTCTCCGCCTTCCTCCGGCCACCCAAGAAAATTTGCGCCAGGTCCTGGAATACGAAGCGCCTAAGTATATTCCCTTTGACCAAGAGGAAATTTGTTTCGATTATCAAATTCTCCGGCACGAGAAAGACTACTTGGATGTGATCGTGGTTTTCGCCAAAAAAGAAGAAATCAATTTTTATTTATCCCTGTTGAAAAAAATTGGTATTCAACCCTTATCTATACAAATTGCTTCCCAGGCTGCCCTTAATCTCTTCTTTTACAACCGAGGAGACAAAGAGAATGAATATTCTGTATTGCTTGACCTGAGTGAGCCTTTCTGCGAGATAAACCTCATTCACAGCGGGAAATGGCAAGAGAGTTTTTACTTGCCCCTGCCACCGGATAACCAAGGAGAAAAAATCCTAACCATTATCCGACAGGCGGGATGGAAAGGAGATTGGGTCTCCCAGTCAACTTTTTTTATCTATGGCATGGATGGGGGGGAAAAAGGGCTCTCCACCTGGGGAAAGGCGCTTCCAGGAGAAAGGGTCTCTTGCCCCCCCAGGGACCGCATCGAAGTCGAGGAAGGAGAATCCAAAATGGAATCTATCTACGCTTCCGTAGGCCTTCCTCTGAAGGGTTTAATACCCACCCGGATGGACCTGAACCTTCTACCGCTGGAGTTGAGAAAGAAAGTAAGGCAGATCGGGAAACCCATCTTCTTAATTTTTCTTGTCTTGGCCGTGATCTTGAGTTTTACCTGGGGATGGGGGGTCTACCGTCGCTACCAGAATGAATTAAATATTCTTCGGGCGGAAGTGAAAAAAAGAAAACCTGAAGTAGAGGCTATTGAAAATTTGCGCAAGCAAAGAGAAGAATTAGCCAAAGAACTATTGGAGATGGAAAAGATCAGAGCCGGTGAGGTCAGTAAAGTGGAAATATTAAAAGAATTGGCTCAGATCTTACCCTCTACGGTGTGGATATGGAATTTTAAGCTAACGGGAAAAGAAATTGAGATTAGTGGTTTTGCCGATTCAGCCTCGGATTTAATCCCCCTTCTCGACCGATCTCCTCTTTTTGAAAAAGTGGAATTTTTAGCGCCGGTAACCAAAGAAAGGGAAAGGAGAACGGACGGAGATAAAGAGAAAGAGCGGTTCAAAATTAAAATGCGATTAGAAGGACGGAGGGCGGGATCTTGAAAAAGTGGACCTTCGGAGGCAAGGGGAAAACCTCTCAAAAAAAATTGTTTTGGTTGTTCATAGGAGTAGCGGTGGCCATTTTGATTTACACTGTGGGTTTCGTTCCCCTTATAGAAGCCAAAAAGAAAGCCGATGAGGAGATCGCCCTGAAACGAAGGATCCTTGGGCAATATGCCGGGATTCTTCAGAACCGCAAGGCAGCAGAGGAGGGCCTGGAAAAGGCCCGGAAACAGGCCGAAGAAATTCAAAAGCGACTCCTGCCGGGGGAGACCCCCCAGTTGGGGGCAGCCAATTTGCAAGATGTTGTGAAACGACTTGCGGAAAAGAACTTTCTTAGCCTGCGCAGCTTCCGAATCCTTGAACCAAAGGAAATAGGCGTATACCGTAAAATATCTCTGCAAATTGACTTCAACCCTATAAACAGCATGATGAACTTGAGCCAATTCATTTATGACCTGGAACATCAGGAAAAAGAGTTCATGATCTCAGAAATGGACATTTTGGTCTTCAACCCGAGAATGCCGAATACCGTTCAGGGAAACCTGGGGATTGCGGGATTGATGAAAGGAAACAAGATCAAAGAAAAAGGAAAGGAAAAATAGGGGAGAATCATGACCTCAAGGTACGGTATCGTTAATATTTTGCTTTTTTTCATCATCTTCCTCCTTATTTTCAAAAATGATGAGGTATGGACTCTACCCCAGCTGGAATATAAAAAAGAGGCGGGAAAGAAAGCAGCGGCCCCAACGGAACCTCTCCCTGCTTTGGCGGTTACCCAGGGGTCATCTCTTCGCGAGTCCTTGGTGGTGATTGCGGAGAAAAATATTTTTCACCCCGACCGCAAGGAATTTTCTCTCCTGACCGGGGAACCAGCCAAACCGGCGACCCGACCGCCCATTCAACTATATGGAGTGATGATCACCAACGATGTCCAAAGTGCCTCTATCGCCAATCCAACCAAGCCACTCCCCAAGGGAGAAAGGGAAATCAAAACTATCAAAATCGGCGACCGGGTCGGAGATTATCAGTTGACCCGAATATTGTCGGACCGGGTAATTCTGGAAGCTCCTGGAGATACCTATGAAGTCTTACTTTACGATCCAAAATCGCCCAAAAAAAGAGCCGAGGTGAAGCCCCCATCCAGACCGGCCGGAATAATGAGCCCTCTTCCCGTTCCAACGCCAGCACCTCTACCAACACCTTCAGCGGTTGCGCCGCGGCGTATTCCTATCCCTAGTTTACCAAGACCCATGGAGCCCTCTGCAGAACCGAAGGTGGAAGCAACGACGCCCGGGCCGGTGAGCCCGACACCGATCCCCGATCCGAGCATCTTACGGGGAAGAAGATCCATAAGGCCCGGCCT
>JAURYC010000243.1 GCA_030654105.1 Deltaproteobacteria bacterium | reverse complement strand
CCCGGGAGATCCGGCCCAGATCATTTTGGGGATTCAGGCCACCCCCGAAAATTTACAAGAGCTGCGCCATAAATTGGGACTGGACCAGCCCCTCGCAGTCCAGTATTGGAATTGGCTTAGCTCGTTGGTCCGGGGAGATTTTGGCCGGTCGATTACTTATGAAGTCCCCATCAGCACCTTGATCGCCTCTCGCTTGCAAGTAACCATTCCCCTGGCTATCCTTGCTATATTTTTCGCCGTCATCTTCTCCATCCCTCTGGGAATTTATGCGGCCATCCACCGCAACCGACCCGGGGATTACGGGGTGATGATTTTTTCCCAGATTGGACTTGCTATACCAGCCTTCTGGGCCGGGATCCTTTTTATCCTATTCTTTGCCGTTCACCTGCAATGGTTTTCGGCAGGGGGGGTCAAATCCTGGACGGAAACCCCGCTGGGGGCGTTGAAGTCTCTTATCCTTCCGGCTCTTTCTCTCGGTCTTATCCGAGCCGCGGTGCTGGCCCGCCTCACCCGTTCCTGCATGCTGGAGGCCCTCGGGGAAGATTACATCCGTACCGCCCGCTCCAAAGGTCTGGCAGAAACAATGGTTGTATACAAACACGCCCTGCGCAACGCTTTAATTCCAGTGGTAACCATCGTCGGCTTGCAGATGGGGGAACTATTAGCCGGAGCCATCGTGATCGAGAACGTCTTCAATTTACCCGGACTGGGCCGACTGATTTTTCTGGCCATTGGCCAGCGGGACTTGCCTGTAGTTCAGGGGGTAAGCTTGCTGATTGCTTTCTTTATCGTAATAGTGAATTTCGGGGTGGATGTGATTTATGGGGTCGTTGACCCGCGCATACGGGTTGGGGAACGCAAGGAGATAAGGATTTGAAGCGGGCGTTTCGCAACGTAAATTTAATAGTGGGTGGAATTCTGGTCATGGCCATCGTAGTCATGGCCTTCCTCAGTCCAGCTTACACTCCCCATGATCCCAATCGTATGAACATTGCGCAACGGTTCCAATCTCCTGGCTCCGCCCACCTTTTAGGCACGGACCAATACGGCCGGGACATTTTTAGCCGGGTAATGAAAGGAGCGGTAAACTCTCTCATGGTTGGTTGGGTGGCTGTGGGGATCGGCATGGGGTTTGGAGTTTTACTGGGCTCTTTGGCCGCTTATTGGCGAGGCTGGAAAGACGAAGGGGTTATGCGGCTGGTCGATGTTTTGTATGGTTTTCCGGCAGTTCTCAGCGCCATATTGATTACTTCAATCTTTGGGCCCGGAATCATCAACAGCATGGTGGCCATCGGCATATTCAACATCCCGATTTTCGCTCGTCTCACCCGGGGAGCCTCCCTCTCGGTGTGGCAAAGAGATTTCGTAACTTCAGCCCGCGCCGTCGGGCAGAGTAATCGGGCGATCATCTGGTGCACCATTTTACCGAATATTCTTTCTGTTTTGATCGTCCAGGGTACGGTGCAGTTGGCCATCGCCATTCTGGCGGAGGCAGCGCTGAGTTACCTCGGCCTGGGCACTCAACCCCCCCATCCCAGCTGGGGCAGGATGCTGAGCGAAGCCCAAACCTTCATGGAAATTTCTCCGTGGCTGGCCATATTCCCCGGTTTGGCTATTGCCGTGGCGGTATTGGGATTCAATTTATTGGGGGATGGGTTAAGAGATCTGCTGGATCCGAAATTGACCGAGGCAAGGCGATAGAGGGGGAAATCCCGCCTTGGGCGGGACTCCTCCCTTTGGAAAAGGGAGGCGGGGAGGGATTTAAGAAGGTTATTTCAAAAAGCTAAATAAAATTAGGATTTGATCAGACAGGCAGTGTCAGGGAAGGTCGGGGTTGAAGATTGCACCTACCTATTCTTCAACATGGATACTTTTCGCTGATTGAAGATTACTGAAATGTTGAATTCTCGGAGATGACCCTAAAAACAAGAGTACAGGAAGAAGTTATTGCGTGACCCAACAGTGTCTGGAGCATCAAATCCTGACTTTCACATATAAAAGGGCGGAGGGCATTGGGGGATGATGGGGAGGTAATCTCTGCCAGCCGCCCCCAAAAAATCATGTCTTGAATTTTTCTTGACAACCCAATAAAAAGTTGTAGATTGCTTTAAGTACCGAAATAAGATTGGGCTGGATGTGGCCATTGAAGCGCTCCGCGAGTGCCGCCGTCAGCGGAAATGCACAAATAACGAGCTCTGGCGATATGCAAAACTCCTCCGCGTTGCCAATGTAATGAGACCCTATTTGGAAGCAATGATATGATCAAGGAGGGATATATAAATCTGGCGGCTTCAGTCCGACAGCGATTACTAAATCTGGCCCGGCTCCCTCACCCGGGCAAGGCCATAGGAGATGTAGGGTCGGGGCGACCCTAATGATAATGCATCCGGTCTGGGGGCGAGGTAACCTCGCCCCTACATGGGGTTATCCCGCAGGAGGAATTTATGAACCAAGGAAAGTTGCAAAATCGAGTGGCCCTCATCACCGGGGCTGCCAGAGGGATTGGGAAGGCAACGGCTAAGAAGCTGATCCAAGAAGGGGCTTCTATTTCTTTCTTGGATATACTACCCGATGAATCCGAAAAGACCGCCAAGGAGTTAAAAGCCCTGGGGGGGAATGCCTTGACCATATTGGCGGATGTAAGCCACAGAGACGAAGTGGACCGGGCAGTTAAGCAAACGATGGAACATTTCGGAAGAATAGACATCCTGGTCAACAATGCCGGAATCGTCAAGCCGGCACTTCTGGAGGATGTGCAGGATGGAGATTGGGATGAGGTGGTTAACGTAAACCTCAAGGGAACCTTTTTCTGCACTCGGGCCGTACTACCTACGATGAAAATACAACGGTATGGGAAAATCATTAACATCGGCTCCCGCGCCAGCCTTGGTAAAGAGCTGAGGACAGTATATGGCGCCACCAAGGCAGCACTGATTGGGGTAACCCGTACCTGGGCGCTTGAACTTGCTCAATACAATATTAATGTGAATTATATTGGGCCGGGGCCGATTGCCACCGAGCTATTCAAGGCCGCCAACCCCATGGAAAGTCCCCGAACGAAGGCGATTATCGATGGTATTCCCCTGAAAAGAGTGGGGCAGCCGGAGGACGTGGCCAACCTGGTATCTTTCTTAGCATCTGACGAAGCTTCCTTCATCACTGGCCAGGCGATTTTTATATGCGGAGGACTCACTGTTGGACTGGCACACTATTGATTGCAGAATGTAGATTGCAGATTTCAGAATGCAGATTGTAGATTTAGAATACAGAAACTAATCTGAACGCTCTTTCGATGGGGCAAATAATGGACCCTGAACAGTTGAAAATTCGGGCAAAGGAATTCGCTAAAAAAATTATCTTCCTTTGCAGGCAACTTCCGGGTACTCAAGAAGGTAGATTAATCGGTGGCCAGCTCTTTCGTTCCGGCACATCTGTTGGAGCGAATTATCGAGCAACCTCTGCTAAGGAAGGAGAAGGAGGCCAAAGAGAAGAAATCTCTCCTTGACCCCCAACCATTAAAACTATTTTTTCAACCAGGGGGGTAATTCATACTCTCCAGTGGCCATGCTCTTAGGCGATACGGCGACTCTACTTCCGTCCTTCCTCCACTGGCCCAGAGGAAGCTGGCGATATCCTTCTCCATATTTCGGGTTATGGAGTTGGTCAAAGACGTAACGACCGACCACTCCCACATAGTCCATCTTTTCCAGTACGGGAACCAAAGCATCGGCGTCGGTTTTTCCGGCTTTTTCCACCGCCGCTTTATACATATGAATGGCATCATAGGTATAACCTGTGGGGTACCCCGGAGCGATCTTGAATTTTTCCATGTACTGATCATAAAAAGGAATTGTCTTGGGAGTTATGGCCGTCCGCATCACATAGACCACGACAGTCTCACTGGTGGCTTTTCCACCGCAGTCTTTCCAGTAGCGATCCGTTACCCCGGTCCCGGAGACCCCTCCAATCATGGGGCCCTTCAAGTCATACCACTGCTTGATGTAAACGGCCCCGTCCACGTGAGCCGAGATTTCATAAATGAAATCTGCCTTGGCATTGATAATTTTGGTGAAGATGGGCGTAAAGTCCTTGGTCTCCGTGTCAAAAAATTCTGAATACACAATCTCCAGCCCTTTTTCCTTGAAGAATTGTTCTGCTGCTTTGACCATGTCCCTTGTCCATAGAGCATTCTCAGCCATGATCGCTATTCGTTTGGCACCAATCTTCTTAACGGGCAGGTTATAGATAAACTCATGAACAGCCGTGGAAAGGTCACCGGAGAGATGCATCACCCGGAACCAATATTTATATTTGCTGGGGTCCGATTTGTAAAGGTCTGACAGGGCTTCCGATGCTGCACCGGTAGGAATCCACAACTGTTTATACCGGGCCATTTGATCCATGACTGCTTTGGCCACGCCCGATGAACAAGTCCCGAAGACCACTTCGCACTTATCTTCCAGGACAAGTTTTTTATAGGCCATAACCCCTTTTTCAGGCTTGTATTCGTCGTTGGCTAAAATCAATTCGATCTTTTTTCCCAGAATGCCCCCCTGGGCATTGATGTTCTCAACCGCCAGCTTGGCCCCGTTCATTTGATCTTCTCCCGAGGGAGTTTTAAAAGGAGCCATCACTCCGATTTTAATCGTCTGGGCCATTGCCAGGCTGGCAATGAGCAAGAAGAAAACGGTCAAGACAGACCCCATCACGATTCTCCTGGTTTTCATTTTTACCCTCCTTCTTTTGTATTTGGTAAATAGGTTATCCTCAAGTCATGCCCAGGTAAGCCTCACGGATGGACGGATCTTCCAGCAAATCCGCTGTGGGCCCCTGTTTGATGATATGTCCTTCTTCCAGAACATAGGTAAAGCTGGTTTGCTCCAGGGCCAGCCAGGCATTTTGCTCTACCAATAATACCGTCACCCCCAGTTTGTTGAGGGTATGAAGAACCTCAAATATAGACCCGATAACTAAAGGAGCCAGGCCGAAAGAAGGTTCATCCAGGGTTAAAAGCCTGGGGGCAGCCATAATGGCTCGCCCTATGGCCAGCATCTGCTGCTCTCCTCCAGAAAGGGTCCCGGCCAGCTGTTTTTGCCGCTCTCCCAGCACGGGAAGGTAGGAAAAGACCTGTCCCAGGTCCTTCTTAACCTCATCTTTATCTTCCCGCAAAAAGGCCCCCATCAAAAGGTTTTGCCTGACGCTCATGTAGGGGAAAAGCATCCGGCCTTCCGGACAATGAGCCACCCCTTTCCGGATTACCTCCTGCGGACTAAGACCGATCAGGTCTTCATTTTCCAAGAGAATTTTCCCTTTCCCCCGAACCAGACGAGAGAGGGTCCTTAAAAAGGTTGTTTTACCGGCTCCATTGCTTCCTATGAGAGAGATGAATTCTCCTTTTTCAGCCCGCAGGCCGATCCCATGGAGGACCCGAACTTTATAATAGAACGATTCCAGACTTTCGACTTCAAGCCATGCCAACGCCGGGCCTCCTTTCACCCAGGTAGGCTTGAATGACTTGGGGATTTTGAACTACCTCCGTGGGACTCCCTTCGGCGATTTTTTCGCCAAAATGAATAACCATTACTTTTTTAATAAGTTTCATCAATTCCTTTAAACGATGCTCGATAATCACGACCGTAAGCTCCCGGGCGTTCAATTCCAGGATCATCTGCGAGACGTTTACGCTTTCCTTATGGCTCAATCCCGAAAAGGGTTCGTCCAGGAGCAGAATCCTGGGGTGGGTCATCATAGCCCGGCAGATATCCAGAAGCCGCAGTTCGCTCTGGGTTAAGTTGTCTACTTCTTCCCCCAACTTATCCCCTAAGCCGATCCGAGCCAAAATACTCCGAATATCGTTTCTTTGCCCGGGGTTGGTTGAAGATTGTTCACGGGCGCGGGAGCTGAAGGAAGGCACAATTACCGCTTCCATCACTGTCATTCCCAGGGAAGGCTTTACCAGCTGCCAGGTTCGGGTCAGGCCCAAATTCACGATCTGGTAGGGCTTCTTTCCCCGAATATCTTGGCCGTCCAGCAAGACCGCCCCCGAGTCGGGAACATAGAATCCGGAAAGGATGTTGAAAAGAGTGGTCTTGCCAGCGCCGTTCGGCCCGATAATGCCCAGCATCTCACCTGGGTTCACGGTGAAATGGATATCCCGGAGAGCCTGTAGGCCTCCGAAGGCCTTGGACAAATGATGAACCTCAAGAAGGCTCATGAGACCCCTCTTTTCCCAGAAGGAAACGTTTTAACCAGGGGGTTCTCTTGACGAAAGCCAGATTCATGAACCCCTCCGGAGCCAGGTAGATAAAGACGATCAAAAGTCCGGTATAAATGACAATTCGGTAAGCCTCCACCACCCGCAGGGCCTCGTTGAGGATGGAAAGGAAAATGGCCCCCGCCAAGGGACCCACGATGGTGCCCATTCCTCCGATCATAGCCAGAAGAACCACCAGAACAGAAAGGGCACCCGAGAGCATGGTGGGACCAACATTCATTTGGGCATGGGAAAAGACCGCGCCGCCGATACCCGCCAGAAAGCCGCTTAGCGCAAAGGCCTCCACCTTGTAATAGGCGGTGTTAATCCCCGAGGACTGAGCTACGTCCTCGTCAGCCCGGATGGCCTTCAGGATGATGCCGTGCTTGGACCTGGCATAGAAGATGAGCCAGAAGTAGGCTACCACCGTAATGGCCCAGATCAAGTAGAAGTCGGTGATGGGACTGGGAGTCAGACTATGCAATCCCGATAGGCCTTCCTCTCCCCCAGTAAATTTATAAAAAATGAAGGCGAGCTTGTAGAGAATACCGGCAAAGGCCAGCGTGGCCATGGAAAAGTAGGGGCCCTTAAGGCGCAGGGTCAGGTAGCCAATAAGCACTCCGGATAGTCCGGCAGCCAGGGCGGAGAGAGAAATGCACAGAGCAGGGGAAAAGGATAAAAAGGAATTGAGAGCCCCGCTCATATACCCAGCCCCTCCGACGAAGAAAGCAAACCCAAAATTGACTTCATGGGTATAGCCGGTCAGAATATCCCAGCTCATGGCAAAGATGGCATAAAGAGCGGCCACCTTTAAAATTTCCACGTACAACAAATTCCTGCTGAAGAGGGGGAAAGCTCCCAGGGCCACCAGGATCATAAGGCCCAGGGGAGATTGCTGAGATAAATTAAAGGGAAGGTTTTTTAACTTGCCCATTTTAGCTGGACTTATAGCCCATGATGCCCGCAGGTTTGAAAATCAAAACGAAGACGATAACCACCAGGGAGATCATCTCCGTGAGTTGCTCACTGATCAGGAAAGAAGTTAAGACCTCGGCGTACCCCAGCAAGAAGGAAGCGATGATGCTACCGGTCAGGGAACCCATACCGCCCAGGATGGCGATGGCAAAAGCTTTGATCAAGGGGAACAACCACATTTCCGGGACTACGGCGGAAACCGGTGCAATCAAGGCCCCCGCCAGGGCCGCCAACCCTGACGATAAGCCCGAGGTCACCAGAGTGGCCTTTTCCACGCTGACCCCCATAAGGAGGGCTCCGGTTCGGTGCTGGGATACGGCGTCGATGCTCTGGCCCATCTTGGTTTTCTTCAGGAAAATCCACAGCCCGGGCAGGATGAGGGCTGCGATGGGTAGTAATATCAGCTGGTGGTTGATGATTTTAACTCCAGAGATCACGAGATGACCTTCAATGAGGCTGGGCACAGAGCTTCCGGAGACCCCGAAAAGGAGGGACATGATTTCGCTAACGAACAATGCCAGAGCCAGGGTCATAACCATCGTGTAAATAAGGGATTCGATTTTTTTCCTGAGCAGAAGGTAGTAAACCAAACAGGCGAGGGCGGCAACAGAAGCCACTGCCAGAACCATAGATAAAACCAGTGTTCCTCCCGCTCCGGAATGAAGAACCAGATGGTAAAAAACAAAAGTGAGATAGGCTCCCAGCATATAGTAGGTGCCATGGGCCAGGTTGAGAATACCTCCCACGCTGAAGATCAGCACAAATCCTACGGCAATGAGGGAATAGAGGGAACCCCGGATGGTTCCGATAATCAAGACATCCATTTTCTTTTTGGGCCCCAGCAGGTAAATGGTTTTGCGGAAAGCTTTTTGGTTTTGCCACATCCTGGCTGTTTTGTCAATAAAAATTCAACCTTGAACGTATCGTCGCCTCTTATATAAAATTTCATTAAGGAAACCGGACCGAAGAGAGATTTTAAATGAAGGAAGCCTTGAGATATTTGCAAAACGCCAAGGAGATATTAAAATCTGTTGATAACCTTTATATTGATATCAAACCCGTCCAGGGAGCTTACAATGGTCTTTAAATCAACCCCAATCGGGACGCGCAAAGAAGATAGAAGACCACCCACCTTTTGCAATTACCCCATTCGTCCAGGATTTTCCCACATTCTTTGGCGGTAACCCGGTGGCCGGGCCCCAGGTGTTTTCCGACGAGCCTTTGGACACCTAAGTCATCTGCGGCAAAGACATCGGACCGCCCCAATCCCCGGTTCAGAAGATACTCTGCGCTCCATCGTCCAAAACCCCTAAGAGAAGTGAGGGCTGTAATCACTTCTTCATTGGGCCGATCGCGCAGATCCTCCAGATGAAAGCTTCCGTCGGCTATCTTCCGGGAGAAATCGATGATGTATTCTGCTTTCCGGCCGGAAAAAGAAAAGGCCCGTAGATCGTCAACCTGGCATTCTGCTACGGCCTGCGCCGTGGGAAAAGCTCGGTAAGTTTTCCCTTCAAAAACCATCTTCCGACCCAGGGCCTCGATAAGCCTGGAACGCATCTTGACAGCCACCGGGTAGGAGATCTGCTGCTCGGTAATGGCAATGACGCCCATTTCATATAAAGTAGGAGTGCGCAAAGGCTTGACCCCGTAAAGAGTTTTTAGGAGGGGTTGAAAGAAAGGATGATTCCTGGCTCGCTGGTAGAATGCTTCTAAGGGGGCGTCAAGATGAAATTGCCAGCTGACCATGGATCGGAAAGAAGCGTGGTGTTTTGGATGGGAGGGATGGGTGCGCACAAGCAGCTGTGAGTCCCGGTCTTGTTGGACAATGGCTAAAATGAGTTCGTTTTCTACGACGTAAAGCCGGCGATACTGGGCGGGAAGTGTTTCTCTGGCAGGAATCCACAGGTCGGTTCCATCGAGAGGGAACTGGCTGAAAATCAAGGCACACCGGGTCAGATTATAGGGCGATTGCGACTGGAGTTCGAATTTCATTCCGTACAATATAAGGCATTTTCCGTGTTGACTCAAGGAATATTGTCCTTGCCTACCTTCACTTTTACAGAATCCCTATTCGTGGCCCGGGGTTCAGGGCGATGAGCGCGGGCAGCATCGGCCGGGAGGAAACCGTTCCCCAAGTTCCCAACCGGGTCTCCGCAGAATGAGGCGGGATGCCTTTC
>JAURYC010000242.1 GCA_030654105.1 Deltaproteobacteria bacterium | reverse complement strand
GACGTCAATTACGCGCCGCTCATGGTCGGCCAGTCTATCGGACTAATCAACGATATTCCCACCTGCCAGGAACTCATCGACTCGATCGTCACCGAATCCGAAGGAATTTTGAAATCGATTCAGAAGAAGGTTCTGCCATTGACGTTACCCACCCATTAAGGTGGCGGGATGACTCGTTTTCCCACCGTTAATTTCACGACAAATGAAATCAAGAAAGCCGGGAAATTCCGTCCAGAAGAACCCCTTCGAGTAGCCCGGAGTCAATCACGAGTAGAGCCTCCAGATTAAAAACTTTGAGGATACTCAAAATAACCACTGCCCCGGCGACAATCAGGTCTTCTCGTCCTGTCTCCAGACCGGGAACCGTTCGGCGGTCCTGAATAGGAAGGGATCGAAGATGAAGATAAATCTTTTCCAGCGTGGGACGCGAAATTTGATGGCCATTGATTCTTTGGGGATCATAAACCGGAAGTTTTTGATCGATGGCCGCCAGGGTCGTCATCGTGCCAGCCGTACCCACGAGGTGCGGATCGAGGGCTGAGAATCCCAGCCCGCCTCTTGCCAACCATTCCCGGGTCTCCTCGAGGATCCCTTCCGTATATTTTTCCAGAGACTCCAGCTCTTGCAGCCCTGGCGGGTCGCTCTTCAGAAATTTTTCGCACAGAATTACCGCTCCCAACCCAATGCTCCTGGTTTTTTTCGGTTTATTTCCCTCGACCCAGAGGATTTCCGTGGACCCCCCTCCGATATCCGCAACGATCCGGGAGAGGGTTTGGTCTTTTAGCGACCAGAGTACCCCGCGGAGCATCAAGCGGGCCTCTTCTTCCCCGGAGATAAGACGCAAGGAAAGTCCCGTCTCTTTCCAAACCTTCTCGATGAACTCTCTTTCGTTCTTGGCTTCTCTCACCACCCCCGTGACCACAGCGAAGACAGCCTCTACCCTTTCCTCCCGCAATATATCCGCAAAAACCTGGAGGGTTGCCAGAGTTTGGAGCATGGCTTTTTCATCCAGCATATTCTTCGCGGAAAAATTTCCCCCTAACCTGGTGATACATCTCTCCACCCGCAGGGGGCGGAAATTCCCCTTGCCCATTTTCTCCGCCAGAAGAAGCCGGACCGTGTTTGAACCTACATCTATGGAAGCAACTCGTGGAAAGTACATGGGGGGCTGAGAGGTTTCAGCCTTCGGCTGTGGGATAGATAGACGGGGGCAAGTAAAAGAAGTTAAGCGGAGAAGATTTTTCTCGTAGGTTCTGCCAAACTTTTTGGATGGTTTCCTGCAGCAGAAGTTCCAGCAGAGAAAACCTTTTTTTCTCGGGATAGATGACTTCCGGTTCCCCTTTGATCCCCACCAGCTTTGCCGCCATGGCGATCGTATCCTCAAGGTTTCCCAACTCATCTACCAATCCCAGGCTCCTGGCTTGATCGCCGGTGAAAATCCTTCCATCCGCCAGAGGCCGTATTTTTTCCAGCGGAATTTTTCTTCCTTCGGCCACCGCCCGGATGAATTGCTCATGAACGCTATCCAACACCCCTTGGAGCAATTTTTTTTCTTCCGCAGTCATCCGGCGGGTGGGAGAGCCGATGTCTTTGTGCTTGCCGCTTTTGATCACGGTGGTGCGCAAACCGAGTTTGTGCAGTAACTCTTCCACGTTTACGCTTTCCACGATCACACCGATGGACCCGGTGATCGATCCGGGATTGGCCAAAATCTTATCGGCGGCGCAGGCAATGTAATAACCTCCCGAAGCAGCAGCAGAGCCGACCGAAACCAAAACCTTTTTCTCCCGCTGCACCTTTTTCACTTCAGCGTAGATCTCTTGAGCCGGCCCTACAGCTCCTCCCGGTGAATCGATGCGCAGCACGACCGCTTTAACTTTTTCATTCTTCCGGAACTTGATCAATTTTTCGATCACAGGTTGGGAGTCGATAATTACGCCTTTGATGTCGACGATGGCAATCTTCTCGTCTCCCCACCAGCTTTCTTCCCGGCTGGCAATATAAGAAAGGGCCCAGATGCTAATCACGAAAAGGCTGAACAGCACGGTAAAAACCATCATCCCCAGAAGGACAGGGTGTTTTCTCATCTGGAATTTACTGCTCCCGGAGGTTGTCGCTTTCGCGTGCTCTCTTCTCCAATCCTTCCTTCAGCATGCGCCCGAAATCGGAGGTATCGTCATCATAGGCGGGGGGGGATTCTTTCCGAGAAGGATGCGCTTGAGAACGACCTACTTCTTTGATGCTTAGGCCGATTTTGTGTTTCTTCGGATCCACGTTGATGACTACAGCTTGAACCTCATCCCCTACTTTGGCCACTTCGGTCGCCTTCTCCACCCGCTGGTTGCTTAACTCCGAAATATGAACCAACCCCTCGATCCCCGGTTCAATCTCCACGAAAGCCCCAAATTTGGTTACATTGGTTACCTTGCCCTGAATGGTCTGGCCGATTTTGAAGCGATGATGGACATCGTCCCAGGGGTTCCTCTGAATTTGTTTCATACCCAGAGAGAAACGTTGATTTTCTTTATCAATGTTCAAAACGATGGCCTGAACTTCCTGCCCCTTTTTAAAAACTTCCGAGGGATGTTTCAGGCGCTGAATCCAGGAAACGTCGGAAATGTGTACCAAGCCATCGATCCCTTCATCAATGCCGATGAAAATCCCAAAATCGGTGATGTTTTTAATCCGTCCCTGAATCTTCGTTCCCACGGGATAACGTTCGGCTATCGTGTCCCAGGGATTGGGGACGGTCTGCTTTAACCCGAGGGAGATTCTTTTTTGTCCCGGCTCCACTTCCAGCACCATGACTTCCACTTCATCCCCTACAGATAAGATCTTGGACGGATGCTTGACTCTTTTGGTCCAGGACATTTCCGAAACATGGACCAACCCCTCTACCCCTTCTTGCAGTTGAATGAAAGCGCCATAGTCGGTGATGGAGGTAACTTTTCCCTTTACTCTCGCTCCCACCGGGAATCTTTCAATTATTTTCTCCCAGGGATCGGGAAGGGTTTGCTTCAGTCCCAGGGATACGCGCTGGTGTTCCCGGTCGAACTGCAAAATCTTGACTTTGATTTTCGAACCGAGGGTCAGAACTTCAGAGGGGTGGTTGATCCGGCCCCACGAAATATCCGTGATGTGCATCAATCCGTCGATCCCTCCTAAATCGATGAACACCCCATAATCGGTAATATTCTTGACCACTCCTTCGACGATCTGTCCTTCTTTCAGAATCTCCAAGGTTTTCTGCCGGCGTGACTCCCGCTCTTTCTCTAAAAGAATACGGCGGGATAAAACTACATTCCCCCGCCGCCGGTTGAGCTTGATGATCTTAAATTTAAAAGTGCCGCCGACAAGTTTCTCTAAATTGCGGATGGGGCGAATGTCGACTTGGGAGCCAGGCAGAAAAGCCATCACACCAATATCCACATTCAGTCCTCCCTTGATCCGGGAGACGATCTTCCCTTCAATTACTTGGTCTTCATTCCAGGCACGGCTGATTTCTTCCCAGAATTTAAATTTATCAGCCTTTTCCTTCGATAGGTTCACCAACCCCGTTTCCGACTCTTTCCGCTCCACAAAAACATCGACGGAGTCGCCGACGGACACAACCAGCGTTCCATCCTTGTTGTAAAACTCCCGCAAAGGAAGCTGGCCTTCCGATTTAAACCCGATGTCAACCGTTACGAATTCTGGACCGACATGGATCACCCGCCCGTGTACAACTTCTCCTTCTTGCACTTCGTGCAGGCTCTCTTCGTATAGGGCTTGGAAACTCTCCCCTTCTTCGGGTTTGCCTTTGGTTTCGGTCTGTTCTTCAACTACCTCTGGTGGAGGACCCTCCTCCATTTTTTCGGTTAAAAGTTCTTCCTCTTTTACTGACATTAAAAAATACCCCCTCACGCTTTTTCCTTCAAATTAAGTAAGGAATTATAACATATTAAAAAAAAACCACAACCATAATCAAACATCCCCGGCCTTAATTTTTTTCGCGATCTCTTTCTCTCTTTTTCATAAGTTGCCGAATGTTGGCGACGACTTCTCCGGGGTTCAATTCCGTGGAGTCAATCAACAGGGCATCTGCAGCCGGGCGGAGTGGAGCTAATTTCCTTGAGGAATCCTGTTCGTCCCTCTGGATCATTTCTTTTTCTACGTCCTCCATTTTTAAGGAAAGCTCCTTGACGGTAAGTTCCCGGTAGCGCCTGCGGGCCCTTTCCTCGGGTTGCGCATTCAGAAAAAATTTGTATTCAGCATCGGGAAATACAACCGTTCCCGTGTCTCGGCCTTCGGCTACGATTTTCCCCTTGGCCCCTATTTTCCGCTGCAGATCCACCATTGCTTCCCGGACTGGCCGCTTCATCGATACCCTGGAAGCCATCCATCCGACCTCGGGCTCACGAATCTTTTCGGTGACATCTTCCTTTCCCAGCATCACCCTCTGATTTTGGCTATCCCCTTGGAAAGAAATTTTTATTTTTTGGCACAGGCGTTCTAAAGCCGCTTCATCCTCCGGGTTGATACCTTCTTGTCCGACGGAAAGGGCTACCGCACGGTACATGGCTCCGGTGTCTAAATACCTATAACGGAGGCGCCGGGCCAGCATCTTACTCACCGTACTCTTTCCGGCCCCGGCTGGACCATCGATGGCGATAATTTCAGCTCCCTTTTTCTTCTTCTTCAACCCCTTTCCGCCCAAGACCTCTCCTTTTCCAAAGATTCCTTTTTCCTACTTCTTAGCTTATCAGGGCTAAAAAATCAATTGAATTTTCCAGGATAGATGAAATTTCCGCAAGAATAATTTTGACGAATTTGTAAAAAAGCAAAAGCTGCCACAGAGCACACAGCGAACACAGAGCCAACATATATAAAAATAAAAGCTTTTCTCTGAGTCCTCTGTACTACTAACGTTGATGATCTCGTAAAAAGTCAGAAAAGTCGTCACTCCTGCGAAAGCAGTCCGCCTCAGGCGGACAGAACTGCTTGAATTAACTGGATTCCCGCTTTCGCGGGAATGACGAAAATGGGACAAAATGGACTTTTTACGAAGCCATCAACGTTCAATTTCTGAAAATTTTATTAAGATTTTTTCAATTTTATATATGCTTATCCGATGTTATCTGTATCCTACATTATCTTTTTTTAATGACCTTTCTTTATCTTTATCTCTCTGTGATCTCTGTGCCCTCTGTGGCTAAAATAAGACTTTTTACGCGAACATCAATTTTTTTGACAAAAGGAAAAAATGAAGTATAATGGGTATTGTAGTCTCCGAGCCTGTGATCCCTAAATATTCTTGGGAAGGATATGAGGAAGCAGGCCAGGGCCAGGTCGGAAACGACTGGGCCTCCCGGACTCGGAAAGGAGATGGGTACGCAACTCACTGCGCCTACCGATAATCTTCTGGAAAATATTGGCTTTTCTATCTTATCCCTGCCAATCCGGCCTTCGGCGCCCCATTTTATTCGGCAATGGATGCTTTAATCGATGCCCATAATCGGAGGATCAACTACCTGCGCATCTCGGTCACGGACCGCTGTAACCTGCGTTGTCAATACTGTATGCCCAAAGAAGGGGTCTCGCAATTTGGCCATTCCGAAATCTTGACCTACGAAGAAATCCTGAGGATTGCTGAGTTAGCGGTGAAAAAAGGGATCAATAAAGTTCGGATCACAGGGGGAGAGCCCTTAGTCCGAAAAGATGCCGTCCAGCTCATCAGCCAACTTTCCCGCCTCCGGGGCATCGAAGATTTATCCATGACCACCAATGGAATCCTCCTCGCCGAATTCGCCCCGGCCCTCATCCAGGCTGGTTTAAAAAGGGTGAATATTAGTATGGACTCCCTCTTGCCGGAAAAATACCGGCAGATTACCCGCGGGGGCGAACTTTCCCGGGTATGGGCCGGTATTAAAGCCGCCCGAGCTGTGGGAATTTCTCCCATCAAAATCAATGTGGTGGCCATTGCTGGTTTTAATGACCTGGAGATCCTCAATTTTGCCCGCTTGACTATGCAAGATCCCTTTCAGGTCCGCTTTATCGAATTCATGCCCATTGGCTTCTTCAGTGAATGGCGGCCGGAGCAATGCCTACCCTCTGAAGAAATCAAACGGCGTATTGAAACTCATCATCCCCTGGTCCCTGTAAATAGCAGCAAGAACAGCCATGATGGGCCAGCCCGCTTATTCAAATTTCCGGGAGCTGTGGGAGAGATTGGGTTCATCAGTCCCATCAGCGACCACTTCTGCAATACCTGCAATCGTTTGCGCCTTACCGCCGATGGCAAGTTAAAGACCTGCCTGTTCTCGGACGAGGAAGTCGATATAAAATTCCTCCTGCGTTCCGGTTGCCATGATGAAGAATTGGAAAAGAAACTTTCCGAGGCCATCTCTACCAAACCTCTCCGCCACGGTTTCACGGGTAGTAGGATTAAAAGGTGCCACCGCCCGATGGTGAAAATCGGAGGGTAAAAGAAAATTTTCAAGTAACAAGTTAAGCCCCCTCACCCTTCCCCTCTCCCCCGCAAACGGGAGAGAGGGGAAGGGTGAGGGGGAAGGATAAA
>JAURYC010000241.1 GCA_030654105.1 Deltaproteobacteria bacterium | reverse complement strand
GAAAGGTCATAGTTGGCGAGGTTAAAACTTCCCCCCTGGCCGCAGCAGCGGTTGGCCTCGGACATCTCAACGTATTCCAGGCCAGGTAAGGCTTGCAATAGATTGCGCGGTTCTTTGAAAATCCCCAGTTTGCGGCGAAGGTGGCACGGGTCATGATAAGTAACCCGCAGGGCTTTCTGGCGTTGCCCTTTCTCCCCTGATGGGGGTGCCAACAATCCTCCTAAAAATTGAGAGGCATCGACGACCTGGGAAGAAAAATTTATTGCCCGAATTCGGAAAGGGTCGGATTCGTCGAAGAGCAAAGGATAATCCAACTTGAGCATGGAAGCACATGAGGCACACGGGGCAATGATTTTTTCCAACCTCTCTTCGTCAAAAGCTTCGATGTTTTTCCGGGCCAAAGAGCGGGGAGTTTCCTCATCTCCGGAACCATAAGCCGGAAGCCCGCAACAGCGCTGGCTTTCGGGAATAAAGACCGAAGCTCCGTGACGGAGGAAAAGATTTAATGCGGATCTGCCGATGCGCGGGAAAAAATAATTGCTTACGCACCCCACGAAGAGGCCCACCCGCATCGTCTCTTTTTCCGCGCGCACCCACCCGGAGTGCAAATCTAAAAAGAAGTCATGCGCCAGCGGCGGAATGACCCGGCGCCGGTCCAACACGGGAACGGGAAAACGCAAGTGTAAGCCGCTCTCTTCCGGAATCCGTTTCAAGAAAAGATTTTGAAGGGTTGCTCCACCCTTCAAGAGCAAGGGCATGAAATGGTCGCTGTTCAGCAGATAGCTAAAAATCGCTTTTTGGGGGAGGGGGAGACCCTTTTCTTTGACCAGCAGGGAGCGGGCTTCGCGGATAATCTCATCGGCCCGGATTCCGTTCGGGCAATTTTCGGCGCAGGTCCCGCAGAGCAGGCACTGGGAAAGTATTTTGCCGAACCGCTTGTTGAACTCGCTGTCTCCTTCACCCACGGCTTCGATCAACCCCAATTTCCCGCGGGCTACCAGGGGTTCTTCCAATGTTTCTATATAAACCGGGCACTGGGCCATGCAGTTGCCGCACTTCACGCACTGCCTGGCTTCCTCAGTAACTTCTAATAATGTTTTCATAGCAATCTTCCGTTTTCTTACAACTCCCCATTCACACCTTACTACTCACTATTATTGCCTATAGCCCTTAGCCTATAGCCTCTTGCCTACTTTTGGGGAATATCTTCCCGGGATTTAAAATATTATTCGGATCGAAAGCTTTCTTAATCCGCTTCATCACTTCCACGCCCATATCACCCAGTTCCATGGCGATATAAGGGGCTTTGGTAATGCCGATGCCATGCTCCCCTGAAAGGGTGCCGCCCAAATCCAGAGCGGCTTCGAAGATTTGTTGCACGGCGGCATGAGCTCGTTCCTCCTCGCCGGGCCGGCGTTTATCGATCATTACGTTCACGTGGATGTTCCCGTCGCCGGCATGGCCGAAATTGACGATGGTCAATTGATTCTTCTTGGCGATGGCCTCTACCCGGCGGAGAATCTCGGCCACTTTCGAACGAGGAACCGTGATGTCTTCATTGATTTTTGTTGGATTGAGTTTTACCAGCGCCGGCGAAACCGACCGCCGGGCTTTCCAGAGCTCCTCTGCTTCCTTATCATCTTTGGCAGCTTTGGCCTCAAGGGCCTGGTTGGCCAGGCAGATCTTCTGAATTTTCAGGATGTCCCGGGCGATGACTTCCGGCTCTCCGTCTACCTCGATGATCAAGAGAGCTCCGGCTTCCACGGGAAGGCCCATGTGCAAATAATCTTCCACGCAGCGGATGGTGGCGTTGTCCATAAATTCCAACGTAGTCGGAATGATGCGGGAGCTGATGATCTGGGAGACGGTGGTAGCCGCGGCTTCGATGGTGGGAAAAATAGCCAGCAGAGTACGCTTGGCTTTGGGCAAGGGAATCAGGCGGAGGATAATTTTGGTGATGATGCCTAGGGTTCCTTCCGAACCTACCAGGAGCTTGGTCAGATCGTATCCCACCACGCTTTTGACCGTCTGGACACCCGTGGAAATGATCTCTCCTGTGGGCAGGACGATTTCCAGGCCCAACACGTAGTCCTTGGTCACCCCATATTTCACCGCCCGGGGCCCCCCGGCGCATTCGGCCACGTTCCCCCCTAAGGTGGAAGTTTTCAGACTGGCCGGGTCTGGAGGGTAGAAAAGGCCGATCTTTTCTACCTCTTTCTGCAGATCAGCGGTAATCACTCCCGGCTCGACGATAGCCAATAGGTTATCCGGATCAATTTGCAGGATTTGATTCATCTTGGTCAGAACCAGGACCACCCCGCCTTCCACTGCAAGAGTCCCGCCAGTAAATCCCGTGCCCGCACCCCTGGGAATAACTGGAAACCTGGCCTCGTTGGCCAGCTTAAGAATTGCGGCAATTTGCTCACGAGTGCGGGGATATACGACCAAGTCAGGAAGGTATTTGATGTTGGTTGCGTCATAGGAATAACAGATCCTCGTCTCTTTATCCTCGAAGACATTTTCCTTACCGACGATATTCCGAATTTGCTTGACGATAGTTTGGTCAATCATATTTTTTATTTATCTTGAATTTTCTGTTTGGGCAATGATGAATGTCATCTTTAAATTAAATAGGACACAGATTTACGCAGATAAACGCAGATATAATTTTTCTGGGATTTTTTTATTCTTCAATATCCAGAAAATCTGTGTTCATCTATGTCCCAAAGGGATTTCCATTATAATAAATTTAGAGGAAAAGAGAAATTGGGGGGTTTTTGACGGACCAAAATTGGCAACGCCTCAATCTCATATACACCCTTTATCTGCGCTGCTCACTTGTTCAGCATAAGTCTTGAGATAACCTCGTTGAACTTTCAGGGGGGGAGGAAACCAGGTTTTTCTTCGCTCTTCCATCTCCTCGGGAGAGAGGAGCAAGTCCAGCTTACGATGGGGAATATCGATACTAATCAAGTCTCCATCCCGTACCAGGGCAATAGGACCTCCCTCTTGAGCCTCAGGGACGATGTGGCCGATGCAGGGTCCCCGGGTAGAGCCGGAGAAACGACCATCGGTCACCAAAGAGACCGACTCCGCCAATCCCATGCCCACGAGGGCAGCGGTCACGCTGAGCATCTCCGGCATGCCCGGCCCTCCCTTAGGCCCTTCATACCTGTTGAAGATGATCTCTCCGGGTTTGATTTTATTGGCAAACACTGCTTCCCGTGCGGAGTCCTCCGTGTCAAAAACCCGGGCCGGGCCGGTGTGAACCATTATCTTTTCAGACACTGCCGATTGCTTTACCACAGCCCCGCCAGGAGCGAGGGAGCCACGCAGAATGGCGATCCCTCCTTGGTTGCGAAGGGGTTTTTGCCGGGAAAGGATGACTTCTGGATTTCGTTTTTTTACGCCAGCAAGATTTTCCCGCAAGGTCTTCCCGGTGACGGTGAGAACGTCAAGGTCCAGAAGGCCCAGGAGTTCGCTCAGCACGGCAGGCAC
>JAURYC010000240.1 GCA_030654105.1 Deltaproteobacteria bacterium | reverse complement strand
TTTGGGGTTATCCATGGCTGAGCTAATGGGGGGCAGCCGGCGAAGGAGCGTAGTGGGAGAAAGGAACTAAGTCAGTTATGTGGCGATTCGGGGATATGGGACGTCTCTGACGCAGGTGGCCAAGGTATTGAATATATCGGTACAGAGCGTTCTTCGTGGGGTGGATCGAGGGGAAGAGGAATTTCAGAAAAGGGGATGGGCGATTGCAGATTTCCTACAATAACGGAGTTATCGGAGCTACGTCCCCTGGAAAATATCCCCTGGAAAAAACAGCCTAACCAAAAGCGAGTTTTTATCAAATCAAAAAACTTCTGTCAAAGAGACTGGCAAGGGAACTTCGCTGTCGACTCAACAAATAAGCATGAAGGAGCAGAGATGAGCCAGAAGAGTGAGCTCAGGGATGGAATGCTGATTGACTGGGACGTTCCGATTACCATGGATGACGGCCTCGTACTGAGGGCTGACATTTACCGTCCGCCGCAGGAAGGCAAATATCCGGTGATCTTGACCTACGGCCCGTACGGGAAGGGCCTTGCCTTCCAGGAGGGTTACCCGGACCAATGGCGGCGGATGGCCGAGCAGCACCCGGACGTGATAGAAGGCTCGACCAACAAGTACCAGAACTGGGAAGTCGCGGATCCCGAGAAGTGGGTGCCGGACGGATACGTATGCCTGCGGGTCGACTCAAGGGGTGCGGGCCGCTCACCGGGATTCATCGATCCCCGCTCGCCCAGGGAGACCCGCGATCTTTACCTCTGCATCGAGTGGGCCGGGACGCAGCCCTGGAGCAATGGCCAAGTGGGTTTGCTCGGGATTTCTTATTACGCCCGAAACCAGTGGAACGTGGCTTCGCTGCAGCCTCCCCATCTGACGGCCATCATCCCCTGGGAAGGGGCGTCCGACTCGTATCGGGACGGGGCCTATCACGGCGGTATCCTGTGTGCCTTTTCCGGCAACTGGTTCAAGAAGCAGGTGATGACCGTGCAGCACGGTCTCGGGAAGAGAGGATTCGTAAGCCCGAACACGGGTGAACTCGTTGGCGGCCCCGAGACGCTGTCAGAAGAAGAGCTGGCTAAGAATCGGGTAGACCTGAGGAAAGAGCTCACGGAGCATCCGTTGGATGACCCATACCACCGGGGGAGATCTCCGGACTGGTCCAAGGTCACCGTTCCCCTCCTCTCCGCGGCCAACTGGGGAGGGCAGGGGCTCCATCTCCGCGGCAACATTGAAGGGTTCGCGCGGGCCGCCTCCAAGCAAAAATGGCTGGAGGTTCACGGGCTGGAGCATTGGACGGAGTTTTACACCCGATACGGGGTCACGCTCCAGAAGCGCTTCTTTGACCATTTTCTGAAAGGGATCGACAACGATTGGAAGAGCCAGCCGAAACTGCAACTGCAGATCCGCAGAGTCAACGGCTTGGTGGTGCGGGGAGAGAGCGAGTGGCCGCTGGCACGAACGCGTTGGACCCGTCTCTACCTCAACCCCGCCGACCGCAGCCTCAGTTGGGAGCCGGTGAGGGCCAAGGGCAGCGTCACTTTCGAGGCGCTTGGAGACGGCATTAGCTTTATGACTCCCCCTCTCGCGCAGGAGATGGAAATCACTGGACCCGTGGCCAGCAAGATGTTCGTCTCCTCGTCCACGACCGATGCGGACCTCTTCCTGGTCCTGCGCGTCTTCGCCCCTGACGGTAAGGAGGTGGTTTTCCAGGGAGCGCTGGATCCCCATACCCCCATCGGTCAGGGCTGGCTTAGGGCTTCGCACCGCAAACTGGACCCCAAGCTCGGCACCGAATACCGCCCGTATCACACCCACGATGTGGTGGAGCCGCTGAAGCCTGGCGAGGTTTACGAACTCGACATAGAGATCTGGCCGACCTGCGTTGTCGTGCCGGCCGGATACCGGATTGCGCTTACCGTTCGGGGCAAGGATTACGAGTATGCCGGGGAAGGCGAACGGATCACGACCTTCGTCAACGTGATGAAGGGCTGCGGGCCGTTCCTGCACGATGATCCCAAGGATCGGCCTCCGGAGATATTCGGCGGGAAGGTCACCCTCTACGCCGGCGGCGACAAGGCGGCCTACGTACTCCTGCCGGTCATTCCCTAAGGAAAAGCCGGCCCCCCGTTTTCCTAACCCCCCTTTCAGAAAGAGGGAAAGGGGGCGGCATCGAATTAAATAAATGATCAAATTAATTTGGACACAGATTTTCGCAGATTTTCGCAGATATTTATTTTTTTGCATTTAATATCCTGAAAATCTGTGTTTACCCCGTTAGATAGTAAACATCTAACAGGGTGAATCCGTGTCCAAAAGCAATTTCCTATGCAATCGAGTTATTTGACCATGAAGCAACACAGAGTTCATAAAATTTTTCGGCAATCTGCCTTCAGGGCTTGGAGGGGTTTTAAATACCTTAAGGAGGATAATTTCATGAAAGCCAAGAAAACCAAAATGCACTTGCTGTTAGTCATGGCGGCTATTGTCGGAATGGTTTTTTTAGCATCGGTTCAGGTTCAAGCCACCACTCCCGCAGGGGTGTTAAAACAAGCGATCCATTGGGGGCTTTCTGCAGATTGGCTGGATCCGGCAACCAACTCGGGGCTGATCAGCTCGAGCCTTCCACTTTATCTCTTCCATGATGCCTTGGTGAAACCCATGCCGGAAGGGAATTTTACCCCCTCCCTGGCCGAGTCATGGACGATTAGCCCTGATGCCAAAACTTATGAATTCAAATTGCGGAAAGGGGTGAAGTTCCATAATGGGGACACCATGACCGCAGAAGATGTGGTGTTCAGTTTCTGGAGATACAAGGCTGCTCAGGCCAAAATTATTCAAGGAAAGACGGAGAAGGTTGAAGCCGTGAATCCTCATCTGGTGCGCTTTCACTTCAAAGTACCGTATCCTGATTTTTTGGAATATTTCCTTCCAGGAGGCAGCGCTATTTGTTGGATTGTACCCAAGAAATATACGGAAAAGGTGGGGGATGCGGAGTTTAAGAGAAATCCTATCGGGTGCGGCCCATACAAATTTGTGGAATTTGTGGCGGGTGTTAGGATTGTGGCCGAGGCTTTTGAAGATTACTGGAGAAAAACCCCCCCAATCAAAAGAATGGAGTTTCTCATCATAAGTGAGCCAGCCACCCGCCTGGCCATGGTTAGAAGAGGCGAGGCTGATATTGCTACGCTCATGCAGGGGGTATTTTATGAGGACGTAAAAAAAGACCCGAAGCTTCGCCTGTTCCATCCATTAAGCCCAGTGACCTGGCTGGTATATATCGCCTCGCAATGGGATTCCAAGTCTCCATGGGCGGACGCAAGGGTTCGCAAAGCCGCCAGTTTGGCGATTGACCGCAAGAGTTTGGCCGATATTTTTATGCCAGGGTGTAAGCCGATGGGAACGCTGGCCATGGAGGGAGATGAATTTATGGTCAATTTCCCGCCAGATCCTTATGCCCCGGGACAAGCGAAGAAGCTTTTGGCCGAGGCAGGATATCCAAAGGGCTTTCATGGGGGTAAATTTTATCCGTACCAAGGAGGTTATTGGCCTTACGGAGAGCAGATTATGAACTATTGGAAAGCTGTGGGCATTAATGTTGATACTGTGCTTTTAGACAGACCGGCTTGGTTCGCGAATCGACAGGGCGGGAAAATGAAAGGGGGACTTTTCATTGACCCGGCACCCCTGGCGACCATCGGGGGCCGCTTGGCCTATCTTTTTGGTACAACTTCCTACGGCAATTATCCAGATGTTAAAGCATTGTGGGATCAATACCAACCAGAGGTCGACCCGAAGGTTAGAAAGGATTTGATCGGGCGAATCCAAAATCTAATCTATGAGAGAAGCATGTTCATTCCTCTTACCGACACGAATTCGCCGGCAGCGTTTGGCCCCAGAGTGAAAGGAAATCCCTATAAAATTCAACCTCTCATATGGTTCACGGCTCCTTTTGAAGATATAGAATTGGTTCATTGAAAGGGAGTGTTCAGCAGCGAAAACAAAAGATTAATCCGCGACTATAACTGTCCGGAAATTGAAAAACGCCCCGAAGATCAAAAACCTCGGCTAAGCTGATCCAGAAGATCTACCCTGTTGAATTTCCCAAAGGGAACCCTATATGAAAGGTAACTGGTTTACCTATTTCTCCGATAATTACCGCTGGTCGGCCGGGTTGATCATTGCGCTGGGCACTGCACCCTGGGGGTCCAGCGATCTCGGGGAGGTTGACCGAGTAGGAAAACGCCTCAAAGGCCTGTTTTAACGCCGTGGGCTCAAAGGATAAAACCCTCCGCGTTTTTACGGCAGAAGAAGGGGGGTCTCAGCATTGTCAGAATGACCGGTTGGGTGTAGCCATTCCGTACATGCATGACTGGCTGGCCGAGAAACTAAAGGCGTAGCCTGGAAATGAAATTACTTTGCCACCTCGATGTCCTCAAACGGAGCGGTGAACCAAAGGAGCGGCTGAATCTTGTAAGGGTTCCCCTTTACCCTGGGGCCAAAACCAGCCGGGGAATTGGTGGAAGTCAGCGGTAGCCAAATGGTTTTTTCATAAGTCATCTTTTGAATCCGCGAGATCAAATCCTTCCTCGTCTTGGGGGAGTACTCATGCTGGTACTGTTCCCATAAGGCTTGAATATCTGGATAGTTTCCATAAGACCCAGTACCGCTGAAAAGATAAGCTAACCTTCCTCCAATGGTCGGAGCGATGGGGTTATCCACGAAAAGACTCCCCTTCATCTTTCCGGCGTCCCGTTGAGCCAACCAAGCAGGTCGATCCAGAAGAACTAACTCCACCGTAATCCCTACGGCCTTCCAGTTGGTAGCAATCTGCTCCCCATATTCCCAATATCCCCCGTAGGGATAAAATTTCCCCCCCTGAAAGCCCTTCGCATATCCCGCCTCCGCCAACAACTTTTTAGCCTGTGCTGGGTCGTAGGGATCTGCAGGATAATGCACCGCTAAAGGATCCCCCTCTATGCCGAGGGAACCAACGCCACTGCACCCGGGCATGAAAATATCGGCCAGCGTTTTTCGATCGATGGCCACACTTGCCGCCTTGCGCACGCGCTCGTCAGCCCATGGAGATTTGGGGTCCCACTGCGGCGAGATATAGATCATCCACCGGGTTGGGCTCAGAGGTTCGAGAAGCCTAAGCTTCGAATCTTTTTTTGCATCTGCATAAAAAACACCCTGCATAAGCGTAGCGACATCGACTTCTCCTCGTCTGACCATCGCTAAACGGGTAGCCGGCTCAGGAATATAATGAAATTCCATTCTTTTAACCTGCGGGACTTTTCTCCAGTAGTCCTCAAAAGCCTCCCCCACCAGTCTAACCCCCGCCTGAAATTCCACAAATTTATAGGGTCCTGCTCCTACAGGATTCTTTTTAAAGCCCGCATCTCCAACTTTTTCAATATATTTTTTGGGAACTACCCAGCCAATAGTGGTCGCTCCAGGGAGAAAATAATCCAAAAAATCAGGAAAGGGTTCTTTAAATTGAAACCGAACGAGGTTCGGATTGACCGCCTCTACTTTTTCTGTTCGATTATGAAAAAATTTAGCCAGGGCAGCCTTGTATCGCCAGAAACTAAAGACGACGTCCTCCGCAGTCAAGGTGTCGCCATTGTGAAACTTTACCCCTTGGCGCAGTTTAAATTCATAAACCTTAAAATCCGGGCTGATATTCCATGACTCAGCTAAGCAGGGGGTATAGTTCCCTTCGGGCATGGCTTTCAACAAAGCATCATGGAAAAGGTATAAAGGATGGTTCGCTGTGGTTACGTAGCTGGCCGTGGAAGGGTCCAGCCAGTCCGCTGAAAGCCCCCAGTGGATGGCCTGCTTCATTACCCCCTGCGGGGAGGCTGCCCGAGCGCCGGGCGTTCCCAAAAGTACCGCCGCCAAAATAGCCAGCGCCCACAACCTCCAAAACATGGTTTTCCGTCTTTGCATTCGTTTCCTCCTTCTTAATAGAAAATTTTAGGCGAAAGGCAGGACTTGATTTTTCATTTTTCTTAATTGAATACCCTTAGGTTTGATATGCTGATGAGTGAGCAATGAATCCCGACTTATTCCGCCAAGACGTTGGCCACGTTAATTATCTCCCCGGTTCGAGCCGACCGGATCGCCGCCACGATCACGGCCAGAGCCTGCATGGCCTCCGGCCCGCCTGTTTCAGGGACCTTGTGATTACGGATGCAATCGGCAAATTCCCTCACTTCCTCGGTTAAAATTTCTCCGGGTTCCAAATCAACTTTAATTTTTTGATCCTCTCCTTTGCGTTTCAGGTAAAGCGCGGAGTTTCGGTCCGCATAGTTCCAGCTATCTCCATATTGCCCGGGGGTTTCATCGGGTTTTCGAACAGGAAGATCTACCGTTAAATAGAGGTTGGCCTCGGTCCCATAAAGGTGACAATAATTCACCCAGGGGGTGATAAAGTTGGATCCCAGGTAGCCCAGAGCCCCGGATTCGAATTGCAGGATCGCCGTTCCCGCATCGATGATCTCGGTCTGGAGGCAGAGGCGGTTGAAGAAGGCGGAAACGGATTGGACGGGGCCCAGAAGATACCGGAGGGTTTCTGCAGGATGGACTCCCAGAGTCATCATGGGACCTCCGGGGCACTCCTCCTCATACCAGCGCCACATCTGAGGGGTTAACCTGAACCCGCCGTTATGGGAAAAGTTCGTTTCCACCGTGACGATCTTTCCCAGGCTCCCCTCCTGGACCATGGCCTTGATCTTCCGGTAGCCGGCCAGTCTTCTCTGGTTGTGGGCGACCGAGAGGACAACTCCATTTTTCTTGCAGGCCTCGATCATTCGCTTGGCGTCGGAAACCCTATTGGCGATGGGTTTCTCCACCATTACATGCTTGCCGTGGTTGGCGGCCAGTACAGTCATTTCGCTATGCGCGGAATTGGGGGTCGTCAGAAGAATCGCTTCCACGTCTTCCCGCCTCAGGAGATCTTCGTAGGAAGCCTCCTGGTCGCACTGGAAGGCGGCGGCGAACTCTTCCCGCTTGGCTTTGGTCCGGGTGTAACAGGTGACGATCTTGAAGGCTCCGCTTTTTTGCACGACGATGGCCAGGGCCTTACACCACATCCCGATGCCCACGATTGCTATGCGGACCGGTTTACCATCCATGGGGAACGCTCTCTTTCT
>JAURYC010000239.1 GCA_030654105.1 Deltaproteobacteria bacterium | reverse complement strand
GGGGAAACTGGCTGAGCTGAACCTGTTCTGGCTGGATGAATTGGTCAAGGATAAAAGAGGAAAAACATGTTAGGGGTATCAACTTCTTTACGATCGGAAGCTTCCAACAGCGGGATTGATGTTATGAACGCTGTCCTGGACTTAGGGGTGGAAGCGGTAGAATTGGAATACCGGATCACTTCGCCCATGTTGCAAGAGATTTTGCCTCTTTGCCGCGAGAGACGGATCGTAGTAATCAGTTTGCATAATTTTTTCCCGGTTCCCGAGGAGGTTCCCAAAGAAAAAGCCAGTGGCGATGTTTTTTCCTTATCGGCAGTCGATAAGGAAGAGCGAGATCTGGCGATAAAATATACCTTGCGTACGCTGGAGTGGGCAGAGGAATTGGAAGTTAAGGCCATCATCCTGCATATGGGCAAAATTCCCATGGACAGTCCCATGGAAACTTTGATGAAATTATACGATCAAAGGAAAATCCAAACCGAAGAGACGCAAGAATTCATTCGGGAGCAAAAAAAGATTCGGGCCCGAAAAGGGCAACCCCATCTTGAGGCAGCGATGCATAGCCTTGACCGATTAGCCAGGGAGGCAGAGAAGAGGGGGGTGCTCCTCGGTGTGGAGAACCGGTACAACATTCATGACATTCCCAACCTGGAGGAGTTTAAAGTCGTTTTCAAGGAATTTACTGGCAGCCCCTTACGCTACTGGCACGACATCGGCCATGCCACGACCCAGCAAAATCTGGGGATAGAGAACCAGGAGGAACTTTTAGAAAATTTCGGCGGCCTTCTTGTTGGCGTCCACTTTCATGGGTGTAAGGGATATCACGACCATGAGGCGCCGGGGAGCGGAGAGGAAGATTACGCCCTCATAAAAAAATTTCTAAAACCCGATACCATCCGGGTGGTAGAAACCCATCATCGTGCCACCCGGGAAGAATTGTTGCGGGGTTTAGAATTTTTAAAAGAACAGGGGATAACCTGATCTAGTGTCCTGAGTCAGAAATTCGTTTTAAAATTTATTTTGCCGGCAACCTTTGTCGTGGCCCGGCCCCCGGGCCGGCTCCGGTTGAGCTAAGCCAAAATGGCCTGCGGGAGAGCAGGATTTGTTCAACGAATATTTGACTCAGGACACTGGTGTACCGTGTTAGAAATTGGTAGCACATGTCAAAGCCACTCCAGGGAGCCAGGCGAAAGACCGCTGCGCTTGCCAAAATGAGGCGGTGGTTCCACTTTGAAGGAGCGGGGCGAGTCTTGCTTAAAAAATTCACGAAGGATATCCTCAATTTGTCGCCCCGCTGGTTTCTTCGCGGAAACGAAGCCTAAGCTATGAAATCAGCCATTTCCCGGCCGATTTTGGCGGCGCGCATCGTTCTTCCGCCTGGCTCCACGTTTGAATTTGTCAACATATTTCTGACTCAGGACACTAGCGGGAAAGATAAAAAGTTGTAATTTAGGCCTTTCTTCATTATAATTTTTTTGTTTTGGGCCAATCTTTTTTATCCCGTTCAGGAGGACAAAGAATGAAACAGCCATGTTCTCTCCTCATGCGATTTTTTTTCCCATTCCTTTTTATCTTGGCGACTTCTTCACCGGCGAAGGCGGACCTTACCTATGTTGTGAAGCGAGGAGATTCCTTATACAGCATCGCGAAAAAGTTTCATCTTTCCGTAGAAGAGATCCAGGAGGCCAATGACCTGGACGACACGAAAATTCGGGCAGGACAACGTTTAGCCATTCCGGGGATAGACCCTGGGGACACGGCCGCGGAGAAGAAAAAGGGGAAAAAGCTAAAACCTGGGCAAATCATTTATCTTCAGCCACCGCTGAAAGCAAAACAGGAGGAAATTGAAGGAGACGGAAAAGAAAAAAGAGAGGAGAAAAAAGAAGTAAGTGACGAAGTTGCGAAAGTCGTTGTAAAAAGAAATGAATTTTTGGCTGAAGAGAAGGATCAACAGGTTCTGGTCAGGGTGGCCAAGGCTTTCTTGGGATTAAAATATAGCCGGAGTGGGACGAATATCAACGGGATGGATTGCTCGGCTTTTGTGCAAAAAGTTTTTAGGATCTTTGATATTGACCTTCCCCGCACTACCCGCGAACAATTCCTGGTCGGCTATACCGTTGCTCGGGAAGCACTGCGCATCGGCGACTTAGTTTTTTTCAAGCGCGGCCAGGCCCGTCGCCCCGGCCATGTGGGAATCTACATCGGGAATGGGCAGTTCATCCACACCTCCCTGCGAAAACACCGGGTGGAAGTTAATAGTTTCGAAAACCGATATTTTTCAACGCGGTTCATCGGAGCGAAACGGATCGAAGAGGTTAAGGAACGGCTTGAGGCGGAAGAAATAAGTAGAAACTGATGGGGTAAAAGGATTGAATTCTTAAACACCTTCCTGCTATAGTAAGCCATCCTTTTAATAATTTTTCTTAGATTCGATTTCATTTCAAAAAAGGAAAACATTTTTGGTGCAAACATTGGTCATTCATGGAAACGAAGCCTGTGTTCGCGGAGCCATGGCCGCGGGTTGCCGTTTTTTTGCTGGCTATCCCATAACGCCGGCGACGGAGATTACCGAGCTCATGGCCCGCATGCTTCCTCAGGTGCGGGGAGTTTTTTTACAGATGGAAGACGAGATCGCATCGATTTGCGCTGCATTGGGAGCGGCTTGGGGAGGAGCCAAAGCCTGCACAGCCACTTCCGGTCCGGGATTCACCCTAAAACAAGAGGGCATCGGCTGGGCCGCGGAGACGGATACTCCTATTGTGGTAATCGACGTCATGCGCGGAGGGCCTTCCACCGGGCAACCCACCTCTTCCTCCCAACAGGATGTGATGCAGGCCAAGTATGGGTCCCACGGAGATTATGAGATCATTGCCCTTACGCCCTCGAGCGTCCAAGAAGCCTTTGACCTGACCGTGAAGGCTTTTAACCTGGCTGAAATTTACCGCAACCCGGTCATGGTTCTCTCCGATGAGATTGTGGGCCATACGCGGGAGAAAATTCGGATTCCCGAGCAGGTAGAGGTCGTGCGACGCAAAAAACCGGAAAGCTCCATTAAGGACTACATACCCTATCGCCCTACCTCGCAGGGTTTTTTAGATGGCATGCCGACTTTCAATCAGGGGTATGGAATTTTAGTTGACGGGCAACTACACGATGAGTGGGGAATCCGCGCCGGGCATAAGCCGGATGTCTCTGCGGGACTCGTGGAGCGAATCTGCCGCAAAATTACCGGCCATGCCCGGGAGCTTTTGGATGTGGAAGAATATAGGCTGGACGACGCAGAAGTGGCGGTAATCGCTTACGGTAGCCCGGCAAGGCCATCGCTGCGGGCCACCAAAGAAGCCCGCCACACAGGCGTGAAAGCGGGATGCTTGAAAATGCGCATTCTCTGGCCGTTTCCAGAAACCGCCATCGATCAGCTTTGCCAAAGAGTAAAAAAAATCATTGTCCCAGAAATGAACATGGGAAAGATTTATCGGGAAGTGGAAAGGGTGGCCCGCGGAAGAGCAGAAGTCATTTCCATGCCCAAATTGGGCGGGGAAATGCACACGCCTCAGGAAATTTTTGAAAAAATCAAATAAGTTTTAAAAAATTTTCCTGGTTTTTTTAATCCGTTATTTAATCATTTTACTCTCTGAAATCTCTGTTTCCTCTGTGGCCAATTATTATTAAAGACATGCATCCTTTAGCTGATAAATACCTTCGGCAAGCCGCGCTTCCCCTGATCTTCTGCCCAGGCTGCGGGGATGGGACCGTATTAAATATTTTTTTGCGGGCAGTGGAAGAGATGGACATCTTCCCGGACCTGGCTTTGGTGGGTGGGATTGGCTGCTCGGGGTGGTTGCCCACTTATCTCCGGGCCGATGTCCTCCATGTCCTCCATGGCCGGGCCATTCCTTTTGCCACCGGATTGAAACTCACAGATCCACGGAGAAAGGTGGTTGTCTTTACCGGTGACGGAGATTGCGTGGGGATTGGCGGCAATCATTTCATCCATGGAGCCAGACGGAATATCGACCTTACGGTCATCATGATGAATAACGGAATCTATGGAATGACCGGCGGACAGGTTGCTCCTACCACCCCCCTTCACGGCCGGACCCAGACATCTCCTTACGGTAACATTGAATTTCCTTTTGACGTCGGCGATCTGGCACGAGCGGCTGGAGCCACCTACGTGGCCCGCTGGACGACCGCCCACCCGAAGCAACTTCTCCGGGCCATCAAGGAAGGAATTGAGCATGCGGGATTTTCCTTTATCGAGGTGCTTTCCCAGTGCCCAACGCAGGCCGGAAGATACATGGAAGGAACCAGCGACCCGGGAGAGCTTCTGACCCTTTTTAAGAAAAGAGCGATCTCGGTCGAGCGAGCCAGGAGCACTGCGGCCCAGGATTTAAGGGGAAGGATTATTGTGGGCAAAATCCATCACCTGACGGAAAAGAAGGAGTTCAGTAAAACCCTCTATGAAAGTTTCCCGGCCGAAGCAGCAGACAACCAAGATCATCCTTGATGATCGATTCTGTAAGGGTTGTAATCTTTGTGTTCAGGTATGCCCCCAAAAGTTGTTTTCTCAGGGAGAGAAACGCAGCCGGGGAGGATATCGGATGCCCGAAGTTGGCCACGAAAAGGAATGTTCAGGATGCCTGTTGTGTGAGATGACCTGCCCGGATCTGGCCCTGACCGTCCTGCGGGTGGGAAAATGAGGAGAGAGGTTCGCATTGCCGGATTTGGGGGGCAGGGAGTCGTAACCATGGGCACGATTTTGGCTGTAGCCGCCGGCATCCATGATGATTTAGAAGTGGCCCAGACCCAGAGTTACGGGCCGGAGGCCCGGGGCGGGGCTTGCCGGTCGGATGTCGTCATCAGCGATGAACCCATCGATTACACCAAGCCAATGGCCCTGGACCTTTTTATAGCATTATCCCCCGCTGCTGTAGAGCAATATTGGTCGGAGGTTCAAGAAGGAAGGACGGTCGTCTTGGTGGATAAAACCCTGGTTCCCTGCCCACCCGATCATTCGCCCCCCGTCTTGGCCATTGAAGCCACCCGGATCGCGGAAGAAGAGTTCAAAAATCGGGTAGTGGCCAACATGATCATGCTGGGAGCCATGTCGGCCGTCACCGGCTGGGTTAGCCTGAAGGCTCTGGAGGAGACTTTAAACGGGCGGATTTCGGCTCGAGCCTTAGAGGCCAGCCGGGCGGCGCTGAAGCGCGGGTTCGAATTAGGAATGAAGATTAAAGAAAGACTTTAAGCCATACAGAGGCTAGCGGAAAGCCTTCCAGAAATACCGCCTCTTTTATGACGAAAGTTTGATCATGGAAACGAAGTTTTCTGAAATGAGGGGATATAAAAAGATGGCCGAGATTTTGGCCCGAAATGATAACCCGACGGCAGTGATTTGCGTCGCCGGAAAATAAAGGATGGAGGTTTTTATGGGAATTCGCACGGAGCAGCAATATTGGGATAGCATTCGCAAGCAGAAGCCAAAAGTTTTCATTTTTGGAGAACAAATAAAGGAGAATGTGATCGATCATCCTCTGATCAAAGGATCGGCAAGCGGGGCGGCCTTGACCTTTCGGTATGCTAACGATCCCAAGTATCAAGATCTCTTCACCACCCCTTCGCCATTGGTCAACGAAAGGGTCAACCGATACGTCTCGATTCACAATACGATTGAAGATTTGATGGATAAGGTAAAACTCATTCGCTTTGTGTCTCAGAAAACTGGAGAATGTGCCCAGCGCTGCATGGGCTGGGATGCTCTCAATGCTCTTTACAGTGTCAGCTACGAGACAGACCAGAAATACGGCACTCCGTACCATGAGCGTTTCAAGAATTTGCTGAAGCGGGTACAGAAGGAAGACATCATGGTCCACGGCACCATGACCGACCCCCGGGGAGACCGGAGCCTGAAACCAGGGCAGCAGAAAGACCCCGACCTTTATTTGCGGATTGTCGAGAGGCGGAAGGATGGAATCGTAGTCCGGGGCGCCAAGAGCCATCAGGGAGGTATTCTGAATCACGAAGAATTCATTGCCATGCCTTCTGTTTCCCTGCGACCGGAAGATAAGGACTATGCGGTGTCCTTTGCACTTCCCGTGGACACCGAAGGGATTACCTATGTTTTCGGAAGGCATTCCATGGATGACCGGCTTTTAGAGGGGACTCAATTTGATATGGGGAACGTTCATTATGGCCGTTATGCCATGTGGGTCTTCTTTGACGATGTGTTCGTTCCCTGGGAGCAGGTATTTCTCTGCGGCGAGACGGAATTCGCCAGCCTAATCGTGGAACGGTTTGCCGGCCTTCACCGCCAGAATTACGGGGCCTGCTCAGCCGGAGGAATGGATGTGCTCATCGGTGCCACAGCTTTGATCGCCGAATACAACGGGATCGCCAGTGCTTCCCACGTGAAGGACAAGATCATCGAGATGTGTGCCCTGAATGAGACCATGTACCAGGGCTCTCTGGCCTGTTCTTCCCAAGGGGAAATGACTCCCTCCGGGGTAGCGGTTATGAACAAACTCCTAGCCTATGTCACCAAGCTGAACGTAACCCGCTTCCCTTATGAAATTGCCCGCCTGGCCCAGGACATCTGTGGCGGCCTTCTCGGCACCATGCCCTCGGAGAAAGACTACCGCCATCCGGAAGTAGGAAAGATGCTGGAAAAATATTTGAAGGGCGTAGAAAATGTGCCTACCGAAGACCGCATGCGGATTGTCCGGCTGATTGAACGGATGACCTGTGGCCGCACCCTCCTGGTTTGCATGCATGGGGCCGGGTCTCCTTTTGCCAATAAAATGATGATCGGAAGATATACGGATATGGAAGCTAAGAAGAAGCTGGCAAGGGATATTGCCGGGGTCGGCGAATCCCAGGCAAAAGCCGAAGCCTAAGGGGAAAAGTCGATGGGTGAGGAAAAAGCCGAGCCGAGCGCTGAACAACCCGCAGCACCCGAGTTATTTAACATAAGATCGATGAGGGATTCGGATCACAAAATGAACCCTGAGCGGCTTTCTGGGAAAACGGCCATTGTGACTGGGTCCTCCCGGGGGATCGGCCGGGCTATTGCCCTGGCCATGGCCCGAGAAGGGGCGAATGTTGTCGTGAATGGCCGGGAAGAAGATGCGCGGACCGTTGCCGAGATGATCCGAAACGCCGGAGGAAAGGCCATCGCCGTTATTGCCGATGTGGCCGCGGAAGAAGATGTGCACCGCATGGTGGAGGAGACCCTTCGGGTTTTTGGCTCAACCGATATTCTTGTGAACAACGCGGGAGGAGGGGGGCCGCCGACTCTTGTGGAGGACATCGACGTCAGTGCCTGGGAACGAGAGATGCGCATCAATTTGACGGGAGCTTTTTTATGCTCTCGCGCCGTCATCCCAGAAATGAAGAAAAAGCGCTGGGGAAGGATTATCAATATGTCTTCCCAGGCCGGCCGAAGCGGTAGCGAACTGGCGGGAATTATCTATGCCAGCGCCAAGGCCGGACTCCTGGGGTTTAATCGCCAATTGGCCCGACAGGTTGCACCCTACGGCATTCTGGTGAATGCTGTGGCACCGGGGGTTATCCTAAGTGGGGAGCGGATCGAGAAAAAATGGCGGAAGCGGGCTGACGCAGAGCGCCAAGATATGCTCAAGGCGATTCCATTGGGGCGCCTGGGAAAACCAGAGGAAGTGGCTCCTGTCGCGGTTTTCCTCGCCTCGGATGATGCCTCCTACATTACCGGTGCCGTCATCGATGTCAATGGCGGACGTTTCATGATGTAAAAGGAACTTTTTGGGTCGTATCGATCACCAGGAGAATCGCTTGCGAATATTCTGGGACGCAGCCCTGCTCATTCTGCAGCCCTTTGGGGGATCTGGTCGATTCATCAATCCCCATCCTTCATTTTTCCAGCATAAAACCCAATTTAAAAAAACTTGCATTTCAACATTAATGGTTCGAAGAAAGAAAAATAAAGATTCATTTACGAATGAAGAAAGGGGGAAGAAAAGATGGCAAGCGGGCATCAAGGAATCCGAGGGGGAAAAGTATTCGTGTTTTTCTTTGCGTTTTCTCTGATTATGGGGGCTATGATATGCCCTGTCGAAGGGGCAGAGAAATATCCCAACCGGCCAATCAATATGGTTGTGCCGTATGCTCCAGGCGGGGCCGCAGATTTAGGAAGCAAGATGGTGGCCGAAAAAATCGCTGAATTTTTAGGACAGCCATTCATCAGTGTATACAAACCAGGTGGCGGTGGATCATTAGGAGCAGCCTTTGTAGCCAAAGCCAAACCAGATGGTTATATAGTGCTGGTCGGAAGTTCGACCCCCCTTGTTTTATCCCCCATTGTGAAGAAACTGGATTACAAATTAGACGATTTTATCCCCATCGGAATTTATGGAAAAACGCCAATTTGGCTGGCCATGAAAGCCGATGCTAAATGGAAAACTCTTAAAGACTTCATAGAAGACGCGAAAAAATCTCCCGGCAAATTGACGGTAGGCTCTTACGGAAAACTTACCGCAGCCCATTTCGTCATTGAAACTCTTAGCAAACAGGCAAATATCCAATTAACCCACGTTCCTTTCAAATCTACGCCCGAAGCGTTGACCGCAGTTTTGGGCGGTCATGCTGACGGTGCTTTTGTTACTGGGGCGGGCGGTCTTTTAGAATCGGGTTCGGTCAAAATATTGGCTGTTGCTGCAGAGCAAAGATTAGAGGGCCTGCCCGATGTGCCCACTTTCAAAGAATCTGGATATCCGATCGTCTTGAGTGCAACTTATTCCTTATGTTTCCCAAAAGGGACACCCAAAGAGATTGTGGATAAAGGTTACATCGCCCAAAAAAAAGCTTCTGAACGCTACTCCAAAGAAATCATGGAAGGCTTAAAAAGGGTTGAAATTTGGGCCGAATTCTTAACTCCAGAGGAGACTATCAAACAATGGAAAAAAGAGTACGAATTGATTTTTAAGATCGCCGAAGAGTTAGGGGTCGTGGTTAAATAGAAAGCTCTTTCTTTTGAGCCAGGGGCGAGGGGGGTAGGCCTCGCCCCGCTGGAGAGCCAAGGAGGGGTAATTTTGAAGGGGTCATTATTTTCCCGGGAACTGGAACGCCATGAAAAAGAATGACCGGATGAGCAGTTTGGTTTGGTTGTTGTTGGCCTTGTATATTTGCACTGAGTCAATGCGCTTGCCTTTGGGGGCTTGGCGTGATCCAGGCCCTGGATTTTTACCCCTCGGGTCAGGCATCATTCTGGGAATATTATCCGGCATAGCTTACCTGAAGGCCAGTATGAGCAAATCGCCAGAAGCGAAAGGATCTTGGTATTCTAAGGAGAGATGGAAGAATTTGGTCGTGGTTGTGGTTGCCCTATTCGCTTATGCCATCTTTCTGGAAATCCTTGGATTTTTGTTGGCCACCTTTCTCTTATTAATTTTTCTCTTTCGGGGCATTGAACCCCAAAAGTGGGTTGTATCGATCGGAGGAAGCGCACTGGCTTCCTTTATCTCCTATGCGGTATTTGAACTGTGGTTAAAAACTCAACTACCTAAGGGAATTCTCGGGTTTTAGTCGTGGACCTTCTCTCTAATCTCCAGTTGGCCTTCTCGGTCATCTTCCAACCGGGCAATTTATTTTTCTGTTTTATTGGGGTCCTCATCGGTACCTTAATCGGGGTGCTTCCCGGTATTGGCCCTGTTGCCACTATCTCCTTACTTTTACCTTCCACCTTCCATATTACGCCAGTATCCGCAATTATTATGTTGGCGGGGATCTATTATGGAGCGATGTATGGGGGATCGACCACTTCCATCCTGGTCAACATCCCAGGGGAAGCGGCCTCTGTGGTTACTTGTCTCGATGGGTACCAGATGGCCCGGCAAGGGAGAGCTGGGCCGGCACTGGGGATCGCCGCTTTTGGCTCTTTCATTGCGGGAACGCTGGCGGTCATCATCATTATGCTCATTGCGCCTCCTTTAGCGAGATTTGCTCTTAGATTTGGGCCTCCGGAGTATTTTACTTTGATGTTTCTAGGGCTGACCGTTTTAACGTATCTGGCCAGCGGTTCTATGTTTAAAGCTTTGATGATGGCCTGTGTGGGGATCTTCTTGGGAACCATCGGAACGGATACCATTTCTGGTTTAGAAAGGTTTACGTATCGGAGCTATACGTTAATGGATGGAGTGGGGTTAGTGCCCGTGATCATGGGTCTTTTTGGGATCTCTGAAGTTCTTTTAAATATTGAACAACCCATGAAGAGGGAGATTTTTAAAACCAGGCTATCCAACCTCTTTCCTACACTTCGGGACTGGCGGGACTCTATCTTGGCAATTATAAGAGGAACATTTATTGGTTTTTTCCTGGGAATTTTGCCCGGGGGGGGAGCGGTCATCGCTTCCTTTGGGGCCTATGCAGTAGAAAAGAGAATTTCTAAGCATCCAGAAAGGTTTGGTACCGGAGCCATCGAAGGAGTTGCTTCTCCAGAGGCAGCCAACAATGCCGCCAGCCAGGGCGCCTTTATCCCTCTTCTCACTTTGGGGATTCCGGCCAATGTGGTCATGGCCATTTTACTGGGAGCTCTGATGATTCATGGTATTAAACCCGGGCCATTATTGATGAAGCAGCATCCGGATTTATTCTGGGGTGTGATCGGAAGCATGTACATCGGGAATGTCATGCTGCTGATTTTGAATTTACCCTTGATTGGGATTTGGGTGAAAATTTTAAAAATCCCCTATCCCATTCTTTTTCCACTCATTCTCCTTTTTTGTTTGATCGGGAGTTATAGCTTGAATAATAATATAGTGGAAGTCATGATCATGATTCTTTTTGGGATCGTGGGATACCTGATGAAAAAGTTTGAGTATGAGGGGGCTCCTTTAATCTTAGCCTTCGTTTTAAGTCCGCTGCTGGAAAATGCTCTTCGCCAGTCTCTGATTATGTCTCATGGCAGCTTCGCGATTTTCTTGACCCGGCCGATCTCGCTCGTCTTTTTCATCGTTTCCATATTTCTTTTGGTTTCCCCATTAATGCCAGGATTGAAAAAGAGGCCCAAAGGAGGAGACCTAGGGTGACCCGCCATCTGGAAGATGAAACTCAATTCGAATCCTTGGACGCAATTCTGACACCGCAGAGCATTGCCCTCTTTGGGGCTTCCAACCAAGAAGGAAAAGTGGGCTACGTGTGCCTGAAGAACCTTCTGGGAAAGTACAAGGGAAAGATTTATCCTATTCATCCCCACGAAAAGGAAATCTTGGGTGTCCCAGCTTTCCCTGACCTGAAGAGTGTTCCCGGCCCTGTAGACCTGGCCTTTATCATCATTCCGGCCGAATCCGTGGCGCCAGTCATTGAGCAATGCGGGCAGAAAAAAATTAAGGCAGCTATCGTCATTACGGCAGGTTTTGCCGAGGCAGGAGCGGCGGGGAAGGCTCTCCAAGATCAGCTCGCCGAAAAAGCCCGGCAACATGGGGTTCGCTTAGTTGGGCCCAACTGTTTTGGAATTTTAAACTGCAATATCGGTCTGAACGCCTCCATTGCGGTCCTCATGCCTGAGGGAGGGGGGAAAATTTCTTTCGTGGTGCAAAGCGGAGCTTACGGGATGGCGGTCTGCGCCTTAGCTCAGGATCATTATCTGAAAGTTGCCAAGATTATCGGTTTGGGAAATAAGTGTGATATCAAAGATGATGAAGTGTTGCGCTATCTAGGGCAGGATCCAGAAACGGAGGTCATTGCTCTTTATTTAGAGTCCATCGAGGAGGAGCGGGCATTTTTTGAAGAGGCCAAGCGTGCGTCTCGCCGCAAACCCATCGTGGTATGCAAGCAGGGGAGGACCCCTGAAGGAAGGCGAGCGATTCAGTGGCACACCGCCACACCTCCAGGGTCTTTCTTCGCCCAGCATGCGGCTATTCAGGAATCTGGAATGATCCTGGTCAGCAATGGCGTGGAAATGGTTGAGGTTGCCAAAGCTTTAGCCTGGCAGCCCCTCCCTTCGGGGAATCGAGTGGCGATCGTCACCAATTCAGGGGGAACAGCAGTCGAGTTGACGGATTTTTGCGCCGAGCACGGGCTTAGCGTTCCCGAGCTTTCCGCGCCCCTTCAGGATCAACTGCAACCCTTAGTCCCGGCCTACGCGACCGTCAAGAATCCTGTAGACATGACTACCATATGGCCCAGGTTTGTCGAAGTGTATCCGAAATGCATCGAAGCCTTCTATGAGTCTCCTGAGATCGATATCATTGTGCCCATCATGCTCCATCGCTCTGCCATGATGCGGGAAGTATCAGCGGCGGTTCGAGACGCGGTTCACCGGTGCCAGCAGGAAAGGGGAATTCGCAAGCCCACCTACATCTGCTGGGCTTCTTCCCGGGAATTTATCGCGAATATGGAAATCTTGGAATCAGCCCAGATCCCCTGTTTCGAGTGGCCTGAACAGACCTCACGGGTTGTTAGTTTAATAAATAAATACGCCCAATTCTTGAGAGGTAAAGGCTGACTTCTCGTCTATCGTCCATCATCTATTGCCTTACGCCTTTAGCCTTTGCAAATCGTTCGGTTTGGTAGAATTAAAATTATTTTATTCTGGCTAAAATTTTCTTGACAAGGAATTGAGGCTATAATATTTTAGAAAAAAAGTTAACCTGGGTGACTTTTCCCCGAGAAACTCCCCCGGATCCCTTCGACGATCGAGATATTTTAAATTTTATTGAGGAAAGGGAGAGTTGTCATGAACGTAGATTTAGAAGTCCGAAAATTAAAGCTTGGGGAGAAGGTTAAAGACCTTCGACTGCAGAAACGTTATACCCTGCGCCAAGTAGCCGGCAATACCGGCCTTTCCATTGCCCTCTTATCGCAAATCGAGAATAACGCCGTTTCCCCTCCCGTCGCCACTCTTCTCCGAATTGCCAGAGCCCTGGATGTGACCATTGGCTATTTTTTCCGCGAGGAAGAATCGAAAGACAAAGCGGTAGTGGTGCGCAAGAATGAGAGAAAGAAGGCCTTTCGCCGTAGGTATGCCCAGCATGGGGAAGGTGGATATACTTACGAAGCCTTGGCTTACACGAGAAATGCCAAACACATGGAGCCGTTCCTGGTGGAGTTTGAGCCCAAGCAGAAAGAAGAGCTTACCTTCCTGAATCACAGGGGTGAGGAATTTCTATTCCTTTTCAGGGGGCGGTTGGCCTTTCACTACGACCAGGACGAAATCGTCCTGGATTCGGGAGACAGTTTGTATTTTGACTCGGGTGTTCCCCATGCTTTCCGAGCCCTCAGGGGCAAGAAAGCCCAGGGGATTGTTATCGTCTATTCAGAAGAATGAAAAAGGCAATAAGCAAGAATATTTTGGACGCAGATAAACGCGGATCGGCAGGATTTGAAAAAATTAAAAGTTAAAAGAAAAAAGTCAAAAGCATGAGCAAAAGGTTCTTTATTCTAAATTTTATTGTTGCTGCGTGAATCTGCGAAAATCTGCGTCCTATTAAAATCTGAAAGAGGAAATCATGATAGAGATTAGGATTCATGGACGAGGGGGGCAGGGGGCGGTAATTGCCTCCGAGGTCTTGGCTTCGGCCTTTTTTAAGGAAGGGAAATTCGTCCAGGCTTTCCCGGCCTTTGGGGTGGAGCGCCGGGGAGCTCCCGTGACCGCTTTCACCCGGGTGGATGACCAGCCCATTCGCATCCGCAATTTTATATATGAACCGGACCACATCATTATCCTCGACCCCACTTTGATCGAAAGCACGCAGGTAGATTCGGGGCTGAAGGAGAACGGCTGGATCATCATCAACACCGACCGCCCTCCCAAAACATTTGGGCGTTTTTCCAAATTCCGGGTGGCTGCCGTGGATGCCAACCGCATCGCCGTCGAATATAAGTTAGGCTCTCCCACGGCTCCTATCGTGAATACCGCCATCCTGGGAGCTTTTTCCAAGATCACCGGGATGGTCACGGTGGATTCGCTTATCGAAGCCATGAAAGAGTTCGTGCCGTCGAACAAAGCAGGCAACGCCGCGGCCATAAAAGAGGCCCATGAACGGGCCAAAGCGTAAATAGGTAAAAGGTAAAAGGTAAAAAATGCACACGCCTTGCCCCTTACGCCTTACGTTTTTTAATTTAATTGTATAGGAAATTCCTTTTTGGACACGGATTCACCCTGGTAGATTCTTACACATTAAAGTCTGAGAATTTAGCTCTAACATTTATCCGAAAGGGATGCCTAAATTCTAAATTCGAAGCACGAAATTCGAAACAAGTCCGCCTAAGGCGGATTCAAAATTCGAATTATCTAAACAAAAAAGTTTGGAATTTTGATATTTGAATTTTGAATTTGTTTAGTCCGCCGTGGCGGATCGATATTCGGATTTCGAATTTGAAACCAAAATTTCAAATATTTTTGGTTAGATGTTTACTATCTAACAGGGTAAACACAGATTATCAGGATAAACGAAAAATAAAATAATTATCTGTGG
>JAURYC010000238.1 GCA_030654105.1 Deltaproteobacteria bacterium | reverse complement strand
TTTTTCAAGCCCCTCTTTCAAGCTCTTTTCTTCTTTCATTATGGGCTTCATCCAACTGTTGTCGAGGGGGACACCCTTAAATAAGTAAGCAACTCAATTAGCAATGTCCTTTCTCTAAATTTCCCCTTTCTGCAGCTTCTCCCTAATCCTTTTCGCTTTCTCGGGCTCAAAGGGGAGACAGGTTCGGGGAAAAAATATTGTGCCCCGGAAACCGCGCTTCGGTTATACTCACGCGTTAGGCGCGTTCCTTTACCGCCGTGGATTTGCGGCCCTTTTGAGGCTTGGTTTTTGGCATGGTCGTAATCAAGGCGCGAAGCGCGGCGTTGACTGACTCTGGCGTAGTGAAGACCTGGGATATGTCAGAGTCAAGGACTACCACGACACGGTTCTTGTCAATTCGGCCTGCAAAGCGGTTCGGACGGGATTTCCGGTAATCAAAGCTGTACTCGGATCGCATTCCCCTTATGTTCCTATTATTTGCGGTTCTCTTCATAATCTTTGCGTTCCTTCCTGGTTGCCAAACGTGCGCTGAAAATACGGACGATGCCTTTGGCTCGTTCGGTAAAACAGACCACCATTAGATCGTTTTTAATGGAGTGACCGATGATGATTTCTCGTATTTCTTCTTCAGAGTGATCCTCATCATCGAAGATGGCAGCCAAGGGGTCATTGAAAACTGTACTCGCTTCATCAAAACTTATTCCGTGCTTACGAAGGTTAGCGGATGCTTTTTGGGGGTCCCACTCGAAAAATACATCCATGTAAACTCCCCTGGCCAGCAGGCTCGATTCATTATTCCTTTTCCCCCATATTACCATAAACTCAATTGGCAATCTACTTCCCGGACCCTCCACGCCAAAGACTATCGGGCGCACACAGGGGTCCGTCCCTACAAAATCTATTTTTGCAGTTCAGGGAGGGAGACGTTCATGCAGGGCGGGCATTGTAAAAATCATAGTGAGGCTATTAAACTTCTGGTTTCGTCCACTTCGCAACCTATCAGGGCACACCCGAACCTGTCGCCCCAAGGTACTGAACAATTTTTAGTTCCGCCCACCACAAAAATTTTGCCGGCCCCCTCAAATATCGTCCCGAATATGTTAAAACATTCTCGGAACGAATTTTCTTCGTTCCGATTCTGCAATTTTGGGGTTTGAGAAAACCGGCAGAATTTTATATTGCATTTAATAGACAAATATGTCATCTTATTGCTATGAAATGGCAAGAGCTCCTGACGATTGCTCGAAACACACCGGTTTTTTCCTCTTCCCTTCTTTTAGCGGGACGCGGTTCCGCCGGCGCTGTGCGGCGGCAACTGGACCGATGGGTCAAATCAGGCCGGCTCCTGCAGCTTCGCCGCGGCGTCTATGCGGTTGCCCCGCCTTACCAGGCCGAGGCTCCCCATCCCTTTCTGGTGGCCAATCACCTGCGCAAGCCGTCGTATGTGAGCCTGCAGTCCGCGCTGTCCCACTATGGCATGATCCCGGAGTTCGTCCCGGTGACGACCAGCGTCACGATGAGCCGCCCGGAAGAATTGCAGACCCCGCTGGGGCCCTTCCTTTTTCGCCATGTGAAAAAATCGGCCTTCTTCGGCTACGCGCAGACTGAGATTTCGCGAGGGCAGCCGGTTTTTCTGGCCTCCCCGGAAAAGGCTTTGTTGGATTTGCTCTATCTCACGCCGGGAAGCGACTCTCCGGCATACATCGAGGAGTTGCGGTTCGAGCCTACCGATCATTTTGACTGGCATGCTCTCCAAATGAATGCCGAGCGGATCGGGAGCCGCAAGCTGAAACGCGCGGTGAAGCTTATTGCGCGCATGACAGGCGGAAAGAACCCTGAGAATCTGCCAAAATGAAGGATTATCTAACCCAAATCGTCGCCCAGCAGCCGAACGACTTCATGAAGCGAAGTGTCGCGCGGGAATACCTGCAGGCCCGTATTCTTGAGGCGCTTCAAGATCGAGGGGCATTCCTCAAGTGGGCCTTTGTCGGCGGAACGGCTCTGCGCTTTCTTTTTGGGATGCCGAGATATTCCGAAGACCTGGATTTCTCCTTGGTCGTTCCCAAAGGAGAGGATGACTTCACCCCCCTCATGCGCAAGGTCAGTTCGGCCTTCCAGGCGGAAGACTACGCCAACGATATCCGGATCCGGGAGAAAAGAGCCGTGAAATCCGCTTTCATCAAGTTCAGGGGGCTTCTTTTCGAACTTGGCATTTCTCCTCGTACAGACCAAATCCTTTCTGTAAGAGTCGAGATGGACACGAATCCGCCCACCGGGGCTACCACAACCACGACCGTGATCAGGAGGTTCGTCACCCTGCATTTGCTCCATTACGACCGCCCGTCACTTCTTGCCGGAAAGTTGCATGCCGTTCTTGCGCGCGCCTATACGAAAGGACGGGATTTGTTTGATCTGGTCTGGTACCTGACGGATCGGACCTGGCCTGAGCCGAATTTCACGCTCCTAAATAACGCCCTGGCTCAAACCGGATGGTCAGGCCCAAAATTGACTGCAGCAAACTGGCGGCGGATGGTCGCGAAGCGGGTGGAGGAAATCCATTGGGATCGGGCCGTGAAGGATGTCCTTCCCTTCCTCGAGCGCTCTCAAGACGTGAAGCTTCTTACGCTCGAGAACGTCAAGAACCTGCTGCTGAACATTTGAGGAGAACAACCGAATTCCCTCTGGTGTATTCCGCCGGGGGCATGGATTAAGTTGCCTGGTTGCAGCGTTAGGGTTTACTAACACCATCAGGCAAAATCAAGCAATGTGCGATCGATGAGCTCCTCATACCATGCCTGGAAACGATAATTATGTAAAAAGCCGCAGTGTCCTCCGTTTATTCTTCCCGCCGAAAGACCTTGGCAAAGGGGTTATTAAAAGGCCCGTTCTCTCCTTTTTTCTTGGCGGCGGAGGGTTTCCCCATGGGAGCTTTTTCCCCCGGCCTGGATTCCCCCTCCTTTTTCCCCGGCTTTTTTTTCAGGGAAAGGGAAATCCGCTTCCTCTCCAGGTCGACGGAGAGGACGGTGACCTTGATCTTCTGCTGGACTTTGACTACCTGATTTGGATCTTTTACGAAATGGTCGGAAAGCTGGCTTACATGGACCAGCCCGTCCTGGTGCACACCGATGTCCACAAAGGCCCCGAAGGCGGTCACGTTGGTGACGATCCCGTCCAGTTTCATGCCCGGTTTGAGGTCCTCTATCTTCTCAATCCCTTCGGCGAAGCGGAAGCTCTCGAATTCCTGCCGCGGGTCACGCCCCGGCTTGGCCAGCTCCTTCAAGATGTCGTTCAGGGTCGGCAGGCCCGTCTTCTCCGTCACATACCTGGAAGGATCGATCTGCTTGCGGAGCATCTCATCACACATTAGATCTTCCACGGTACAGCCCAGGTCCGCGGCCATGGCCTGCACCACCGGATAGCTTTCCGGGTGGACGGCGCCGGCGTCCAAGGGATTTTTTCCTCCGCGGATGCGCAGGAAACCGGCAGCCTGCTCAAAGGCTTTGGGGCCGAGGCGCGGCACCTTTTTCAAATCCTCCCGGGAAGAGAAGGGGCCGTTCTCGTTGCGATAAACAAGGATGTTGGCGGCGAGCTGCGGGCCCAGGCCGGAGACGTAAGTTAGGAGCTGGGCGCTGGCCGTGTTCACCTCCACCCCCACGGCGTTGACGCAGCTTGCGACTACGTCATCCAGGCTGCGCTTGAGGGCGGGCTGGTCCACGTCGTGCTGGTACTGGCCCACCCCGATCGATTTGGGGTCGATCTTCACGAGTTCAGCCAGCGGGTCCATGAGCCGCCGCCCGATGGAGATGGCGCCGCGCACGGTTACGTCGTGATCCGGAAACTCTTCCCGGGCAGCTTTGGAAGCGGAATAGACCGAGGCGCCGCTCTCGTTGACCAAGATTACCGGGATCCCGCCGGGGAGCGGCAGGCTGCGGATGAAGGCTTCGGTCTCCCTTCCGCCTGTGCCGTTGCCTACAGCGACAGCCTCGATCTGAAACTCCCCGCAGAGTTCTAAAACCCTTCGGGCGGATTCCTCCCTTCCTTTTTCGCTGAGCAGGGGGAAAATCGTTTCGTTGTGCAGAAGCTTTCCCTGCCGGTCAAGGCAGACGGTTTTGCACCCCGTTCGCAGACCGGGGTCGATAGCCAGGACGTTCTTCTGGCCAAGCGGGGGAGCCATTAAAAGCTGGCGGAGATTGCCCGCGAAAATCCGGATGGCTTCCTCATCGGCGCGCTTCTTCGTATCCAGGCGGATTTCCGTTTCCATGGAAGGGGAGAGGAGTCGGGTGTAGCTGTCCCGCATGGCCAGGTGAACCTGGTCGGAACAGGCGTTATTCCCTTTGACGAAGAGGCACTCGAGGATGGACAGGGTTTCGGGTTCCGGCGGCAATACGGTAAGGTTCAGGAAACCTTCCTTTTCCCCGCGGCGCATGGCCAGGATTCTGTGGGAAGGGGCCTGGGGTACCGGCTCTTCCCACTCAAAATAATCCCGGTACTTATTTCCTTCCGCCTCTTTGCCGATGCTTACCTTCGTGCGCAAGACCCCGCGGGAAGCAAAAAGGACCCGCAGCGCAGCCCGGGCCGCCTGGTCTTCGCTGATCCACTCGGCGATAATGTCCCGCGCCCCGGCGAGGGCCTCTTCCACGGAGGATATGGACTTTTCCGGATCGATAAAGGGGGCGGCTTCCGTCGCGGGATCCTTTTCTTCCTGGGCGTAAAGGATGTGGGCCAGGGGCTCCAGTCCCCTTTCCCTGGCCACCGTGGCCCGGGTGCGGCGTTTCGGCCGGAAGGGAAGGTAGATATCTTCCAGGACCGACAAAGTCTCCGCAGTTAGAATCTTTTCCTTTAAATCATCGGTGAGGAGCTCCCGCTCCTGGAGGGATTTGAGAATAGCATCCCGGCGTTTGTCCAGCTCGGCCAACTGGTCCAGGCGGTCGCGGATGGCCGTGATCTGCACTTCATCCAGAGAGCCCGTGGCCTCTTTCCGGTAGCGGGCAATGAACGGGACGGCAGCCCCTTCAATAATAAGCTCCGCTGTTGCTTGAACTTGCCGTGCCGCCAGCCCCAGTTCAGTGGCAATCTTCGATACATGTCGTTCATCCATTCTTTCTTTCCGTCTCTTTCCATTGGAGGCCTGCCGGGCAGCCTTGTCGCGCGCCCCTACTGTAATCCCATGCTTTTTCTCGTATCGGCCCTGAAGACAGGCACGGCCTCCGTTCTCCTGGGCGGATTCATGCTGAGGTACGTGGTGGTCTATGCCGGCCAGGTGGCCAGGGTGATTGCTTCTTAAAATTTTGTTGCCCATCAAATCCCGGCTACACACCCGGGCGCCCGCACCATCAAAACCGGAAGGTACCGAGCTTCATTCAACCTCCCAATTTTTAAGGATTGAAAAGCAGATTTTCGCCGCTATCCGCATTTATATACTTTTAATTTACCACCACGGAGCCGGATTTCAAGGGGAATTATTTGATTTGACGACAGCATCGTAGTTCGCCATATGTACGATCTGGAGAAGAGAATAAAAATAGCCAAAGAGATCGCCGGAATCTCTTCAACCACAAGATAGGCTCTTTCTTTGTTTGGATTTTTTTAGTAGTATTTCATGACAGGCTCGACCCCCCACCCTTCCCCTCTCCCCCAATTTGGGGGAGAGGGCGGGGTGAGGGGACATTTTCTAACTATATACCACGCTTTTAAGAAAGGATAAAAAATGGATGTGATCAAAATCATGCCTTGTCTGGATATGAAAAACGGCCGGGTTACCAAGGGAGTCCATTTTATCGATTTGCGGGATGCCGGCGACCCGGTGGAACATGCCCGATTCTACCAAAACGAAGGGGCCGATGAGCTGGCCATGCTGGACATTGCGGCTACGCTAGAAAACCGCAAAACCCGCCTGGAGTGGGTACGGCAAGTTTCTTCTGTTATTGAAATTCCCCTGACCGTCGGTGGGGGTATTAACAGCCTGGAGGATATTGAATTGGTTTTGGAAGCCGGAGCCGACAAGGTTTCCATGAACAGTGCCGCCGTAAATGATCCCGAGTTGGTGAGGAAGGCCGCTCAAAAATTTGGTTCCGCCAAGATCACTGTGGCCATTGACGCCAGAAGAAATAAGGAGATGCCCTCCGGCTTTGAGCTGGTGGTGGCGGGAGGAACCAAGCCGGTAGGAAAGGATGCCATCATTTGGGCCAAGCAGTGCCAGGAGTTGGGGGCAGGCAGCATTTTGCCGACGAGCATGGATGGAGACGGAACATTGGCCGGCTATGACCTGGAGTTTACCAAAGCGGTGTCAGATGTCGTGAAGGTGCCAGTGGTGGCTTCCGGTGGCGCTGGAACGCTGGAACATTTTTATGAAGGTGTGGTCAAGGGTGGCGCCCAGATTTTGCTGGCGGCCTCGGTCTTCCATTTTCGCACCATTCGTATCAAGGAAGTAAAAGAATATCTGCGGGCCAAGGGGCTAAAGGTGATCTTATAAACCCATCTCAAGGTATCCAATGGGGATGTTTTTTAAAATAAACCTTCATCTCTTACCCGCATCCCCTTTTTCGAAGCGGTTCCTCAATTCTTTGTAAAGAACTTTTCCTAATTGATTTTTGGGCAGTTCATCAATAAAGGCAATGCTGCAGGGGCGTTTGTAGCCGGCCAGCTTTTCTCGGCAAAAGGAAAGGAGATCTTCTTCGGTGAGCCTCTCCCCTTCCCGCGGAACCACCACGGCCATTACCCGCGCCCCCCATTCCATGTCCGTGATTCCAATCACGGCAACTTCTTTGACTGCGGGATGCAGGAGAAGTACTTTTTCCACTTCGGCGGGATAAACATTTTCTCCACCGCTGATGATCAAGTCCGTTCGCCGCACTATGAGGTATTGATACCTTTCCTTGTCCACCCGGGCCAGGTCACCCGTGTAAAGCCACCCGTCCCGTAAAGCCTTGTGTGTTGCCTCGGGGTTTTTGTAATATTCCTCCATCACCGCTGGCCCCTTCACGATGATCTCTCCCACTTCATCCCCATTGACATCTTCCCCTTTCTCATTGACCACCCGCACCATCTGGCTGAAATGGGCTCGGCCCACCGAGCCTGGCTTGCGGAAGGCATCACGGTGGGGCAAGAAAGTCGTCAACGGCCCTCCTTCCGTCAAACCCATTAAGTCATCCAACGTTGCCCGGGGAAAGGCTTTCATCAATTTTTCCTTCAACTCCACGGAGGTGACGGCTCCGCCCGTAAAAAGCAACCGCAGGGAAGAAAGATCATACTCCTTCAGATTGGGATGATCCAGGATGCGGACGAACATCGTAGGTACGGCAAAGAAGGCGGTGACTTTTTCCCTCTGGATTACTTCGAAGAACTCCGGCAAAGAAAATCCCGCCAATATCACCACCGTGCCCCCGATAAAAATTGTGGAGAGAACCATGGTGTGTCCGGCCGCAATATGAAAAAGCGGGGTGGTAATGGCAAAAATGTCTGTTCCGCGGAGGCCGGTGTCCACCAGCATATTCAGGCTGTTCCAGATCCTGCTTTTGTGGGTATGCACAGCTCCCTTGGGGAATCCGGTTGTGCCGGAAGTGTACATAATGGAATGGTCATCATCTTCTGTCACCAAAACCGAAGGTTCCTGAATTGATGAATTCTGCAAAAGCTTTTCGTATTCTGAATTTCCTCCAACCTGAATGGCTTTTTTGAATTTATTAAATCCGGGAAGGAGCTTCGCGATATTTTCTTTATACTCAGGTCCGAAAAAAAGAAAAGAGGAGTCGGAATTCTCGATGATATAACCGATTTCCTCTTCTTTCAGACGGAAATTGAGGGGTATGGAGAGGGCACCTATTTTGCTCAAAGCAAAAGAGATCTCGGCAAATTCACTGCAATTGTTGAGAAGGTAGGCAACTTTATCCCCTTTGGCCATCCCCTTTTCTAAAAGGGCATTGGCCAGGCGATTAACCCGCTCGTTGAAAACTTTATAGGTGTGCCGCTTATTTCGGAAGATGACCGCGAGCTTTTCCGGCTGCTCATGGACATTCCGCAGAAGCATATATCCGACATTAAGATTCATGGTTCGTTTTATTTTGCCACAGAGGGCACAGAGATCACAGAGGTAAAAAAACTATTGGCTGATATTCAAAAAAAGAACACACGAGTTTAGAAAAAGGAACCCGTTCACCTCAAAATTCGGTCAGTTTCTAGCCTAAGCCTTTCTTTTGGTTATTCTCTGTGTCCTCTGTGGCTAAAATTTAGCAGATAGCAACGGGACGGACCGGGGAGGCAGTCCCACCGATGATCCTGAGGGGCAAGGCCACAAACAGGGACTCATAAACCCTATCCCGGGCAATCTCCTCCAGGTTGAGCATTTCCATGAGCTGGATTCCCCTCTGGTTTTGAAGGAAGACATGCACGGTCAGGTCAGGAGTCAGTGTAAGTGGTCAGGGTCTGTTTTCCTCTCCCTGTTTTCCTCTCTCCCTTTTCCTTTCCCTTACACTTACACTTTCACTAATTCTTCTTCTCCCTCACAAAATGATTGGCAATGATGAGTTGTTGAATCTCCGACGTTCCTTCGTAAATACGGGGAGCGCGTACTTCCCGGTAGAGACGCTCCAGGGGAAAATCATCCACCAGCACTCCATACCCTCCGTGGATTTGAACCGCCTGATCCACTACCCGCTGGGCCATCTCCGTGGCATAATACTTGGCCATGGAAGATTTGAAAGTTACATCAGGCTGGCCTGTATCCTTGGCCAAAGCCGCTTGATAGACCAAAAGCCGGGCGCAGTTGATCTCTACGATCATGTTGGCCAGTTTGAGCTGGATCGCCTGGTGCTGGGCAATGGGCTTCCCGAATTGAACCCGCTTCTTGGCATAGGCCAACGCCAGATCGAAGGCCTCCTGGGCGATGCCCACCGCATGGGCCCCCACCGAACAGCGCAAGAGGTCCAGAGTCTGCATGGCCACAGTGAATCCTTTCCCTTCTTCTCCCAGCAAATTCGCCCGGGGAACGAGGCAGTCCTTGAATTGCAACTCATTGACCACGTCAATGGCCAGGATCTCCATCTGCCGGGTGACTTCATACCCCGGAGTGCCGGTTTCCACCAGAATGGCCGAAATCCCCTTCGTTCTCAGGGAGGGGTTGGTCTTGGCAAACAAGACGATATATTGAGCGATTCCGGCGTTGGAGATAAAACATTTGATTCCATTGATGCGGTAATGATCACCCTCTCTCAAAGCCGTCGTCTGCAGGCTCCCAGCATCTGAACCCGCTTCTGGCTCGGTCAGGGCAAATGCCGGGATGATTTCTCCACTGGCCACCCGTGGTAAAAAACGCCTCCGTAGTTCTGCGGAACCGGCCAGAACCAACGGATAACTTCCCAAACCCTGGGTAGCAATGCTCGCGCCGGCAAAGTTATGACCCCGCCCCAATTCTTCACGAGCCACGCAGATAGGAAGGGATCGGACAGTTTCATATGCCCCGCCGTATTCCTTCGGAACAAGAAGGCGGTAGATGCCTTGCCGCGCCATGCGTTTGACAATTTCAATGGGATACCTTTTCTTTTTCTCTATTTCCGCAACCAGGGGCCGGATTTCCTGGTCTACGAACTGGCAGGTTTCTTCCTTTAATTTCTTCAATTCCAAGGGGAGTTCAAAGTCCATATTTTATTTTCCCTTCTAAGCAGTTTTTCCGTCACTAAGCCCAGGATAAATCCGAAATTCGAAGCACGAAATCCGAAACGAATTCGAATATCTAAATGTTCTAAAAAGCTTTTAGGGAATTTGAATTTTGGTCATTTAGATATTGTTTCGAGTTTCGATATTCGGATTTCGAATTTTATCTGCTTAATCCATCCGATATTTCTTCAGCTTCCCCTCGTCAAGGATTGCTCCATTTCCCGGGCGCTTGGGCAGTCCAATGATTCCGTCTTGGAGAGAGATCGGCTCGGCCAGCAGGTCATCTTTCAGGCAAAGGAAAAAAGATATCTCACTGGGGTAGGAAACATTGCGGCGGGCAGCGCCAAAATGAGCACTGGCTAAAGTTCCAACCCCGGTCTCGGCCTGGGTGCCCATCAAACAGGGAATTCCGGCCATTTCAGCCTGGTGAATAATTTTCAGCGAGAGCGTGTAACCTGTGCGCGGAGTCTTGATGCTTATGATCCCGATGGCCCCGAGATCGATCTCCCGAGCTACATCCTGGGGGGTAAAGACACTCTCATCTCCCATGATGGGGATGGATATGGCTTGGGCAACCTTTTTCCTTCCTCTCCAGTTCCACACCGGAATCGGCTCTTCCACAAAAGCGAGCCCGTACTCTTCCATCTTCTTAATCGTACGAATGGCCGTGGAAACATCATAGGCCATATTGGCGTCGGCATAAATCAATACATCCGGCCCGATACTCTCTCGCAGTGATTTAATGACCTGGATATCCTTCCCGGGATCAATTCCCACCTTGACCTTGAAGGCTTTAAATCCTTTGGCGCGCATGTCCATCGCTTCCTGGATCATTTCGGAAATGGAGCGCATGCCGAGCATCCAGCTCACGGGAAGGCGGTCAGAAGAGCCTCCCAGGATTTCCCAAAGCGGAAGTCCCCGGGCTTTGGCTGCCGCATCCCATAAAGCCAGATCGATTGCTCCTTTGGCTGTGGGATTCCAGTGAAGGGTATCGAATTTGGACCAGATTTTTTCAGTATGGTTTGGATCAAGGCCAATGATCATTGGTCCAAACCAGTTTTTGATGGCATAGAGAATGGAGGCCTGGGACTCCCCATAAATCGTGGGTCGGGGGGTGGCCTCGGCTATGCCGATGATTCCGTCATCCGTATGAACTCTGACGAGAACATGTTCCGCGGCCTCAAGATAGCCCGCCAGACCCCACTTCAAAGGAGTAAGGTAAGGAATTTTAAAAGGAATCGCTTCGATCTGGGTAATTTTCATATCAACCCCTTTTTTCAATTTGCCATAGAGGTCACAGCGCGGCATAGCCGCAACCAAAAAAACATTAGCCACAGAGGGCACAGAGATCACAGAGATCTAAAGAAAGATCTTAAAAAAGACAATTTAGGACACAGATAAACATAGATAAAATTAAAAAATTCTTAAAAATTTTTTCAGAAATTGAACGTTAGTAGTACAGAGAACACAGAGTTATAAATACCGTAAAAACCGTGAGGCGCAAGGTGTAAGGCACAAGGCCTAAACCGCAGGTTCATAACTTTAGGCACTTTAGCTCACTTTAGGCACTTATTTTTTATTTGCTCATTCTCTGTGTCCTCTGTGTCCTCTGTGGCAAAAATGCTTTTAGAAGTATTTCCACAATTCCCGTTTATCCATCGCAGGATCTAAAATGCCCGAGAAGACGATCTGTCCCAGCTTGATCACCATAATCTTTCCGGCTATCCGTTTTACCTGCTCGAAGTTCTGCTCCACCAGCATGATCGAATTCTTATAACGGCGGTTGATCTCCGCAATGTTATCCATGACCAGTTGCACAATCCGGGGAGCCAGCCCGAGGGAAGGCTCGTCCAGGAAAATAAGGGTTGGTTCATGCATCAGGGTCAAACCCACGCTGAGCATCCGTTGCTCCCCTCCGCTCAGGGTTCCAGCCCTTTGCTTCTTTCGCTCGTCAAGAATGGGGAACATTTCGAAGATCTGTCGGCAGCGCTTCTTTAGAGTCTGCGAATCCAGGCCAAAGGAACTGATCTCCAGGTTCTCCATGACCTTGAGGTCGGGGAACAAGCCCTGCCCCTGGGGCATGTAAGCAATTCCTTCTTTGACATTGAACCCCGGCTTCCGCCCGGTGATTTCATGACCCCGGAAGAAAACCTGGCCTTCCCAGGGAGAGAGAAGCCCGAAAAGGGTCTTCAGGAGAGTGGTCTTCCCGCCCCCGTTGTGCCCGATCGTTCCCACCACTTCCCCGTCTTCCATGCCGAATGCGAGCCCATGGAGGACCCTTTTATTCTGGTACCCGCTGACTAAGTTTTTAACTTCCAGAATCATCGTATTTTCCATTTAAAAAAAATTTTGAGTTGTGAGTGGTAAGTCGTCAGTCATCAGTAGTCAGTCATCAGTAGTCAGTTCCTTTTGGCTTTTAACCTTGAATTTTTTTCTTTAATCTCTTACCTCGAACCTCGTACCTGTTTCCTTGCCCCTTGTACCTTAAACCGATATTGATTGCTCAGTCCTCAGTCCTCAGTCCTCGTTACTCGTCCTTGGTCCTCGTTCATCGAGCCTGCCTTTCTTATCCGCCAAAATAAATCTCCGCCAGCTCGGGGGTGTTCATGATTTTTTCCGGAGTTCCCTTGGCCAGCACTTTTCCTTCGTTAAGGAAAACGATCTCATCCACCATGGCCTTGATGACTTCCATGTTGTGCTCCACGATGCAAATCGTCTTGCCGTATTTCACCAGATCTTTTACCAGGGGGAAGAGATTTTCCATGACCATCGGGTCCAGGCCTGATGCCGGCTCGTCCAAAAGAATCAAACGAGCTTCCGTGGCCAGGAGACGGGCCAGGCTCAAAAGCTTCTGTTCCGCAAAAGAAAGATTCCCGGCGAGCTCGTCGGCCTTATCGTCCAATCCCACAAATTTCAGATAACCCCGGGCTTTCTCTCGATTCTCTCTCTCTTCGCGGGAAACCTGGCCGAAGCGCAGGAAAGCCCAGATCAGGTTCTCCCCGGTCTGCCGGGGTCGGGCCACCAGGACGTTATCCAGTACCGTCATGTTGTGGAAGAGCCTTAAATTCTGGAAGGAGCGGGCGATCCCCAGCTGGGTTATGCGATAGGCCGGAAGGCCGGAGATGTCTTTCCCGGAGAAATCGACCGACCCCGCATCGGGGGAGTAGAAGCCCGTGATTACGTTGAAGAGGGTGGTCTTCCCGGCGCCATTGGGCCCGATGAGCCCGACGATCTCCCCTTCCAAGAGATCCATAGTGCAATGGTTGACCGCTTTCAGTCCGCCGAAATTTTTACTGACCCCATTTAACCGGAGGATTATCTCGGGAGAATCAGGCCTGGCCTTCTCCTGAAACAGACCGGGAACTCTTCCTCCGACCCCTCTTGACGCCGGCCTCGCTCCGTCCCCATTGGGTAAAGGCTCGGGCTTCTCCTCTTCTCTTCTAGGACGGGCGGCAAACTCCCCCACGAAACCCTGGGGTCGGAAACACATGAAGGCAATGAGGACCGCGCCATAAGCGATCTGGCGAGTAAAACCCACTATCAAAGGAGAGATCTCCATGAAGCGAAGGGCCTCCATCACCGAGACCAGAATGACAGCCCCAACCACCGGCCCCCAGGCATTAGCGGCCCCTCCGATGATGACCACGGCAAAGATCAGGATCGTATCGTTGATGGTAAAGTTTGCCGGGCTGATGTAGGTCATGTAATGGGCAAACAGGCTGCCGGCGATGGCTGCCAGGGCTCCGCCAGTCACGAAAATCCAGATCTTAAAAGCCCGGACGTTCTTCCCCAGGGATTCGGTGGCCACCTCATCCTCCCGGATGGCCCGCAGGATTCGTCCAAAGGGAGAATGGACAATCCGCCAGCAGGCCAGAAAAACGATTGCGGCGAAACCGAACATCAGGGGGATAAAGGCCGTCGGAGTTGAAATTTGATAGCCAAAGAGAGAAGGCCGGGGAATACCGGATAGGCCGGCCGCGCCTCGGGTCAGGTCAATCCAGTTTACCAGGACGGTATAAACAATCATCAAAAAAGCCAGGGTGGTCACGATGAGGTATTCATCCCGCACGCGAATGGCCGGTATGGCCACGAGCAGACTCACCACCCCGGTGACGATCATTCCGGCCACGATTCCCAGCAGGAAATTGATCCCGAAATGGACGCCCAGGAGCGCCGAAGTGTAAGCCCCGATGGCAAAAAAGGCGGCATGGCACATGGCGATGAGGCCGGTATATCCCAGAATGAGGTTGAAGGATAAACCCAAGATCGCGTAGATGGCGATCATGATTAAGATGTGAAGTATATAGTCCATAGCGAACTTCGTTCCAAGATAAAATGTAAAATGAAAAATGATATTGTTAAAGAGCTTTTATTTTTCATTTTGACTTTTGCAATTTTCAATTGGCAATGCCAATTTAGATTTTGCCCCTGTAAACCCGGAATCCAAACAGCCCCGTGGGTTTCAAGATCAACACCAGGACCAGGACGACGAAAGCAATCCCCACCTGCCATTGGGAGGAAATCTTCCAGATGCCGATCGATTCGGCCAGTCCGACGATGATCCCGGCCAGGGCCGCTCCGGGAATGCTGCCGATCCCCCCGATGATCACCGGTATGAAGGAGTAAAGAATGGCCCAGTGACCCAGGTCGGGCGTGGCTCCCCTTTCGATGGTCACCAGAACCGCTGCCGGCGCCACCAGCAAAGACCCCAGGGCAAAAGCCAGGAGAAAATACTTTTGGGTATCGATGCCGATCACCTCGGCCATCTCGGGATTGCTGATCACGGCGCGTAAAGCCTTCCCGCTCTTGGTGCCATGGAGGTAAAGCATCAAAGCGGCAAAGAAAGCTCCGGCGGTGATGAACATGACGATATGCAGATTATTGAAGCCCACCTGGCCGATTTTAATGACCTTCATCGGGAACCCTTCCAGGGGCTTGGTATCCGTTCCGAACCCCATGGCGATCAAATTTTCAACGGTGATCAGAGTTCCCAGGGCGGCGACGAAGATGACCAGATGAGTGGCAAAAGATTTTCGGAGGAAGCGGTATAAGATCCCTTCCAGGGCCATTCCGAAAAGAGCCGCTGCCAAAACGCTCCCGGCCGCAGCCAGGATTAAGGGGAATCCCAACTGCTGGAAAAGGTAGGCCGCATAGGCGGCGATGACAAAAGTCGCTCCGTGGGCAAAATGAAAGGTCCGGGTCACGGCGAAGATCAACCCCCAGCTGATACCCAAGAGCATATAAATGCTTCCCAGGGAAAGTCCGTTGATGGTGAGTTGGATTAAGAGATCCATGGAACCCCTTCATAAAGCGGGGCGGGCTTAAGCCCGCCCCGCTCTGATATCCACTGCAGAGGACGCAGAGAACACGGAAGAAAACTTCAAAACCCAAGCACCAAATTCCCGACAATGATCAAAACCACATTCTCAAACCGCCAACCCATTTGTGAAGGTTCGAATTTGGATTTTGAAATTTGGAATTTATTTATGATGTTCTCCGCGTTCTCTGCGGTGAAAAATTCTATTACTTGATTTCGACGTAACTCTGGAAGACCGCTTCGGCGTTCTTCACCACGAAAAGGGCGGTCTTCTTCTTGCAGGTTCCATCTTCCGGGTTAAATTCTACGTCCCCACCATAGACGCTGGGGAACTTCTTGATTTCGACGAGGGCATCCCGCAGGGCTTTCCCATTCCACCAGTCCCCTCCCTTGGCCTTGGCTTTTTTGATCAACTCCGCCAGGATATAGACCCCTTCGTAATAGTTGGCGGCATAGAATTCCGGGTCTTTGCCGGTCTTGGCTTTGTAATTGGCTACAAAACTCTTGGACCAGGGGTCATTGCTCTTGGGGTCGAAGAAATCGGTGACGGCCTCATAACCATCTGCGGTAGCGCCAGCGAGCTTGGCCGCATCCGGGGTGAACTCGACACCCAGGATGGGCTTGTTGAATCCCATATCCCGCGCTTGTTTCACGGCAACGCCCCAGTCTTTCCCCCATTGCCACAAGGCCAGAAAATCCGGATTCGCCGCCATAATTTTAGAGAGGTAAGTCTTGTAATCCGTAGCCCCGATCGGATGCGCTTCGGAAGCCACGACCGTGCCTCCCATGGCCTTCCAGCGGGGCTCCACATATTTCTGGGTGCCGATGCCGGCATCGTCATTCCAGTAGAGAGAGGCCATCTTCGTGAATCCCCTCTCCTTCGCCCGTTGAATTACGCCGACTCCATGCATCACCGAGAGCATACGGTTGTTGAAAAGGTACGGGCTGGCCTTCACCAATTTGGGGCCCACGCCCCCGCCGTTGAGCAGCAGTACGTGCTTTTCGTTGGCCACGGGCACGATGGAGAGGGTGGGTCCGGTGTACGAGGTGAAGCTGAAGGGGACCTTGTCCACGTTGACCAGTTTGTTGAAGCCGTTGATGGCCGCGGCTCCCGAACCGCTCTGGTGGTCTTCGACGGCCGCCTTGAATTTAACGCCGTCGATGCCGCCTTTCCCGTTGATCTCATCCATGGCCGTTAGAAAACCCCGGCTCATCACCTCGCCATACCAGGACCCGGCCCCGGTCATGGCCAGGATCGCCCCGATCTTGAACTCTTTGGGGTCCGCGGCCTGGGCCGAAAGGCTGAAGAACAAAAAACAAACAAAAATAATTCCGGTGATCCATGCTCGCTGCTTCATTTTCTCCTCCTTTTTAGTTTTATTTCTGGCAACCAAGGATTACTAGTTCTGGATTATAATTTTCCCGGCCACCGTTGTCAAATTTTTTACCCACCTTTAAACTCTGGCTTCCTTTTTTCAATAAAGGCCTGCAGGCCTTCAGCAGGGTCCTCCGTCGCAAAACAGAGCGTTTCGGCCATAAGTTCATAGGCCAAGCCGGCCTGGAGAGGGGCTTGAAAGGAATAATTCATCACCTCTTTGCCAAGCCGGATGGCGATGGGAGAAAGGGGACATATTCCCCCCGCGATGGCCACTCCTTCCCCATCCAAATCTTTGATGATATTTTGGAAAGGGATGAGGATCCTCCCTTTTAGACAATTTTGAATAACCAAAAATCAGAGAAACCAGAACCACATCTCCCGCCTCGATCTTCACCTTCTGGAGGGCCAGCGTCTCCTGGATATCTTTCCGCCTGATGGGATAGCCTTTTTCTAAAACCCCGACTTGCTTAAGCCCCGGGATATCCAGAAGGATACCGCGAGCAATGATGGGCGGGGTTTCTTCGATACTGCGCCGGGATAAGCCGGTCAGGTAATCCTGCTCCCGGGCCGTTTCCACCCCGCCAAATAGCTTTCCGTTTTTGGAAATGTGCCCGACCGCATCCAGGTGGGTTCCCGTGTGACCCCCGAAGGCAAATAAGTCATTGGCCGAACTTCCGCCTCCTTCATACAACACATCCCCGGGTTTGCGGGCCAGTCCGAAGACAAAAGGCGGATGGAGGGGATGGTGGGGCATTCCCGGATGCCAGGGTTGTCCCAGGTCGTAGATTTTTCCTTCCGTGATGAGCTCTTTCAATTCCGGTCGAAACATGGCCTCGTTCCTTTACTTTCCCTTGAATTGAGCGGGGCGCTTATCCAGGAAAGCCTGGATGCCCTCGGACCGGTCTTCGGAAGAGAAGCAGAGCGTTTCCGCCATGACTTCATAGGCCAGGCCCGCATTCAGGGAAGACTGGGCAGCCTGGTTAATGGCCTCCTTGCAGACTCGAATGGCGACGGGGGAAAGGGAACATATCTTCTCCGCGATGGCCAGGCCTTCCTGGTCCAGGTCCTTCAGGGGAACGGTCCGGTTGACCAGGCCGATTCGCTCCGCTTCCCGGGCGTCGATGACTTTCCCGGTGAACATGAGCTCCTTGGCCAGCCCGGCTCCTATAAGCCGGGGCAGCTTCTGGGTGGCCCCTCCCCCGGGAATGAATCCCAGCAGGATTTCCGTCTGCCCAAACTTGGCATTTTCCGAAGCGATCCGCATGTCACAGGACAGGGCCAGTTCCACCCCACCCCCGAAGCAGAACCCGTTGATCAGGGCGATGGTGGGAATGGGAAAGTTCTCAATGTCATTGTAGAGCTTCTGACCCAGGGTGTTCATGTACTGGAACATCCCCAGCGGGGAGAACGTTTTCAGGTCGTTCACATCCGCCCCGGCGATGAAGGATTGTTCCCCCGTCCCCCGGAAGATCAAGACCCGAATGCTCTCGTCCTTCCGGATCTGTTCCAGGGCCTCGCCCATCTCTTTGCGGGTCTCCCGGTTCAGGGCGTTCCGCTTCTCCGGCCGGTTGATGATGATCCTGGCAATCCCTTTATCCTTTTCGAAGATGATATTCTGAAAAGCCATATATCCTCCCAAAGAAAAAGTTTCAAGTTTTGGGTTTCAAGTTTAAATTTAATAGGACGCAGATTTACGCAGATAACCGCAGAAACAAAAAAGACGCTATGCGCATAGCGCTAACCGCTAAGCGATTTTCTGTGTACATCCGTGTCCAAAAAGGAAATTCCTATACAATCAAGTTCAAAGTCGAAATTCTAAAGTTCCCGGTCCAAAGTTTCTGATACTAAGCTCCGTGCCCAAAGTTCCTAATGGATTTTTTGTTTTCGTTCTTTAGTCTTTAACCTTGAACCTTGGGCCTTTTTTCCCTCCGAGTCTTCTGCGTTCTCTGCGGTTAACATTTTACTGTCGGCCGGGAATTTTCCATAATCTGGACTCGGCAATATCCAGCTCCTCCTGCACTACTTTGATTTCCTCGGCTTCGGGGGCTGGGATGGCCGCGAGTTTATCCGCCGCTTTGAGTTCCCATCCAACGCTGGCTTTGATCTTCTCCACATCAGCGTTGGGATAGACTCCCCAGAGATAGGCCTCTTTGGAGACGGGATCAAACTTGAAGACCCCCAGAGATGAGATGATCATCTCCGGGCCGGTATCCGGGCGAAAGCCCGCGCGAATTCGGGAATCGTATCCGTCCAGGTATCCTGGGGTCGTGACGTAATCCACCCGGGCCGGGAAGCCATCTTTGGTCGTCCGGTCGGATAGCATGAAGAGTTTTTTCGAGTTGGCCCCGAGGTCCGCCGCTCCCCCCGAACCGGCAAGCCGGGCCTTGGGCTGCTGGTAGGGCCCGATGCAGGTGGAATTGATGTTGCCATACCGGTCCACCATGGGGGCATCGATCATGGAAAGGGGCAGGTGCCCTGCGGCCAGGAACCCGCAGAGGGTGTCATAGGTCTCCCCGGCAAACGCCAGATGGGGGCTCAAAATCAAATCCGCCCCCGTGTTGGGCATGACCGGGCAGTAGGTCCTCTCGACCCCTCCCCCTTCATACACGCAATAGATGTCCGGAGCGTGCAGCCGCCGGGCGACACGAGAGGCCACCATGGGCCAGTGAAAACCGACGAAGAGAGCATCGCCGTTTTTAATCTGTTTGGCCGCCGTGAGGATCATCATCTCGAAGGGAGTGAAATTTTCCATTATGCTTGTTTCCTCCAGCGCAATTCCGCCTTTTTCTCTGCTCCCAGCTTCTTGAGGTATTCAGCCCGGTTTCCCACCCCGTACACCCATTCATCCAGAAACTTCTGGAACCCCTCCACGGTCTTTGAGGCTTCCGCGTAGGCCGCCTGGAACCAGATGTCCCGGTAGTAGTGCTCAAATACATCCGATGGATGGGCGCCCCAGGGTTCATGGACCACAGCGGTCACCCGGAATCCCGGAAGGATGGTTTTGTACGGCTCCTTCAGAATGGTCGCCTGGTCTACGATTTCTTCGGCGGAGACGATGACCTTCTTTCCGGCGTTGGCCGTCCCC
>JAURYC010000237.1 GCA_030654105.1 Deltaproteobacteria bacterium | reverse complement strand
TTTCCGGTCCTGGGTATCCCAAAAGATCCCCTTGCCTTCGATTCCTCGAATCATCACATGATGCAGGGTTCCAGGAGCGTCTAATCTGGCTTGACGAGGCATGGCTCTCTTTTATCAAAATTACCACTCAAATGTAAAGTGCATATTTTCCACCCCCCCCTCACCCCGCCCTCTCCCCCGAAATCGGGGGAGAGGGGAAGGGTGAGGGGGAAATCTCCATCGGGGATAGGGGGGGTTAAACGGCGGCAGCACCTTTTTGCTGCATGATCTCCTCAAGTTTCTCCCAGCGGGCATAAAGCCGCGGCAGTTCCTCCTCGATCGTTTGCAAACGGGCTTTGGCCTGCACTACACCGGCGCCTCCCTCCTTATAGAGGGCAGGGTCCGCAAGCCGGGCATACAGGTTCTGCTGCTCGTTTTCTAAACGCTCGATCTGTTCCGGAAGCGCCTCAACCTCGCGGTGCTCCTTGAAACTGATCTTCCGTCTGCCCTGGGGCTTTTCGCGTGTTATCTTCGTCGCCACTTTCGGCTTCGGCTCCGCCCGTGAAATCGGCGTCGCCTGCCGCAGCCAGTCGTCATACCCGCCCACGTATTCGCGCACCCGGCAGTCGCTTTCAAAGACAAGCGTGCTGGTAACCACGTTGTTGAGAAAGTCGCGGTCATGGCTGACCAGCAGCACCGTGCCGGGATAGTTGAGGAGCAGCTCTTCGAGCAGCTCCAGGGTCTCCACATCAAGGTCATTGGTCGGCTCGTCCAGGACCAGAAGGTTTGAAGGCCGCGTAAAGAGCCGGGCAAGAAGGAGTCGGTTGCGCTCTCCGCCGGACAGGCTGCCCACCAGGCTCCGCGCCTGCTCCGGCGCAAAAAGGAAATCCTGCAGATAACCGTAAGCATTCCGGGTTTTGCCGCCGATGGTCAGCATGGGGTTGCCGCCGGCCACATTCTCAAAGACACTCTTTTCGTCGTCGAGTTGGTCGCGCAGTTGGTCAAAGTAGGCGATTTCCAGGTTGGTGCCCAGGCGCACCCCCCCGACTTGCGGCTGGACCTCACCCAAAAGAAGCCGGAGGAGAGTCGTTTTGCCAGCGCCGTTGGCCCCGATAATCCCTATCCGGTCGCCGCGCACAATGATGGTCGAAAAATCTTTGATGACCGGCTGGTCCCTGTACGCAAAGGTTGCACCGGTCACCTCGCAGACAATTTTACCGCTCATCCCGGCATGCTCAACGTTCATTCGAGCCATTCCCGGGCGCTCCCTGCGCTCGCGCCGTTTTTTGCGCATTTGTTCGAGCATCCGCACGCGGCCCTCGTTGCGCGTGCGGCGCGCCTTGACCCCCTGCCGGATCCAGCTTTCCTCCTGCGCAAGCTTTTTGTCAAAGAGCTTCCGCTGGTTTTCTCCGGCCGTCACCTCCGCTGCCTTGCGCTTCAGATAATCATCATAATTACCCGGCCAACTCGTGAGCCGCCCGTGGGCAAGCTCCACGATGCGGCTTGCCAGCCGTCGCAGAAACATGCGGTCGTGGGTAACAAAAAGAATAGTTCCTTCAAAGCGCGAAAGGAACTCCTCCATCCAGCCGATAGAGTCCATATCAAGGTGGTTGGTGGGCTCATCGAGAAGCAGGATATCCGGCTGCCTGACCAGCGCCCGGCCAAGCATCGTGCGCCGCTTGAGCCCGGCCGAAAGAGTGGCAAAGGACGCTTCCGGTGAAAGCTCAAGCCGCGAAATCACAGACGTAACGTTCTGATCGAGCTGCCATCCCCCTTGGACTTCCAGGCGGTGCTGGATTTCCCCCAAGGAACGCGTAAGGTCCGGATCTTTATCCGCCTCCATGCGGGCGATTAAAGCGTGGTATTCCGCCACCAGCTGGCCCAGGCCGCCGATGCCGCCGGCGACAACGTCAAAAACAGTGCCCGGCATCGATCCCGGCACCTCCTGCTCCAAAACCCCCTCCCGCAGTCCCTGCACGCGCGTGATCTCACCTTTGTCGGGCAGCAGGTCGCCGCTGATGATTTTGATGAGACTGGACTTTCCTTCGCCATTGCGTCCCAGCAGGCAGACCCGCTCCCCCGGCTCAATCGCCAGGTCAACCCTGTCCAAGAGTACCGGTCCGCCGTAGCTCAGGCACACGTTTTTTAGATCAATCAGCGCCATAGGATTCCTTAATCTCCTGCTACTACTCCTTCTGCCCCCCAATGGGCCCTTCCCTACGTGCAGGATAGCACTTTGGCAACAGCCCCACAGCCATAGACTATATTATCACCATTTGGGGCGGGTCGGACCGAATTAATCATTTAAAGGACTGAAGTAGTGGATACCCGATTCCCGGTTTTTACAAATCACTTTTAAATGAGGAGTGATGTGTCCCCCGAATTCCCTGTAAAAAAAGACTTGACCTTTATAGGGGAGTCTGTATAATAAGATATATATTTTGAACGCGTGGTGGGAATTTTTGTAATACCGCTGTCTTCCCCGGTACCTGCCAAAAATCCATCGATCCCTGACCCCCTTGCTTCAGCAACTTTTCAATAAGCAGCAGCGCAATCAGGTTAGCGGTGATGTGGTTATGCCGTTCTGATCTGTGCTGTTGCCGTAATCACTGTGCGAGCATATGGTTACTCCTGCGGCTGGCACGTTAACCCCTATCCAGATTTTCGATCCTGGGAACGATTAGTTGATGCGAACGCTTTATAAAGTTCAGGGATGACAGTCTTGCGCAGACCAAGATTTCTAATCGTGCTTGCCGAAACCATCTGTTTCCCGGGTCAGGAAATGAAAAGGAAACTATTATGTCTTTTGCAGATTTACACTTAGCTTTACCCATTCTCAAGGCGATCGCCGAGTGCGGCTACGAAAAGCCCACTCCAATCCAGGCCGAAGCGATTCCCCCGACTCTGGCCGGCCGCGATCTGATTGCCTCCGCCCAAACCGGCACCGGTAAGACGGCAGCCTTCATGATCCCAACCCTGCAGCACCTCTTTGAGGTTTCCGCGGGGCGGACACGCGGTCCGCGCGTGCTTGTATTGACGCCGACCCGCGAACTGGCCGACCAGATTACCGAGGCAACCCGCAGGTACGGAAAGTACCTGCGGGTGAAAAGCATCACCATCTTCGGCGGCATGCCTTACCCCAAGCAGATCCGGGAGCTCACGAAGCTTCCTGACCTGGTCGTCGCCACACCGGGCCGATTGATTGATCATCTGAATCGCGGTCGCATCAACCTTTCCGGCCTGGAGGTTTTGATCCTGGATGAAGCGGATCGCATGCTGGATATGGGCTTCATCGAAGATGTGAAAAAAATTGTCGCGGCTGCTCCGGATAAACGCCAGACTCTTTTATTTGGGGCAACCCTGGATGATTCTGTGGCTCGTCTGGCCGGATGCCTTTTGAAAGACCCTCTGCGGATTCAGGTTGCCGATCAGAAAAGGACTCCCGAGAATATCGAACAGCGCCTCCATGTAGTGAATGACACTCGCCACAAGGCCTGCATATTGGGACACCTCATTGCAGACAGCAGTCTGACTCGGGCGATTATCTTCTCGGCCACGAAGCGAAATGCCGATTCTCTGGCTCGCATGCTTCACGCCCAGGGACACGCCGCCGCGGCCATGCACGGGGATATGAAGCAGAGCGCGCGCAACCATACCATCAGCAATATGCGGTCTGGTAAGATCAGGCTTTTAGTGGCAACGGATGTGGCCGCACGCGGCCTTGACGTCACAGGAATCAGCCACGTCATTAATTACGACTTGCCGAAAACTTCGGAAGATTACATCAACCGCATAGGCCGGACAGGACGGGCCGGCGCATCGGGTGTGGCCATTTCCTTGGCGTCTTACAAGGACATCAGCGACCTGGAACGAATCGAACATTACCTGGGCCAGCCTTTACAACAGCATGTAATTCCTGGACTTGAGCCAACGTTTCCGTTGTCTACAGTCCTTACGAAAAAAGCCAGTGGCCAGAGGTCATTCTTGCACCGCAGAACCAGCCGGAATACCAGGGGAACACACCCTTTCCATAGAAAGGGGAACGAAGCAGCCAGCGCTTGGGGCCGATATTGAAAGGCCACCGGGGGACCTTTTTAAATAAGCTTTCCGAGGAAGGATGGGTGGGGATTTGGCATGTCTAATCTAAAGAAAATTTCTTCCTGGAGTCGTTGACTGATAGATGTCGGGCATAATGCAAGATTTCATCTGGTAATTGTTATCTGCAATACTGGCCTAAAACCTTCCTTCATATCTTGTGGTCTTTTTGGGTTGACATCCAGCTTCGTTTTTGCTTATATTCAACTCATTCTAAAGTGAGTCCTTATCACTTAAAGGTGGTCTATGTCGGGGCAATAATATCCGACCTTCTGAAAGAAGGCTGGGCATCGCTGATCTTTTAATGACCGGATATTTTTAAATTATTTAACTGGAGGTATTACCAATGGAAATCATAGAAGGTATCAAGACGAGGCAGAGCATTCGCGCTTTCAAGCCCAATCCCATCGCCAGAGATGTGATGGAAAAGATATTGCAGGCGGTGAGCAACAGCCCCTCCTATACCAACACCCAGCCCTGGGAGGTGGTCGTGGTAAGTGGTAAAAAGAAGAATGAACTGGGTCGGAAACTGCTGGAACTGGCGAGGGCAAAGGCGCCGACCAGTCGCGACCTGCCCACGCCCAAGGGCTGGCCGCCGACACTGGAGGAGCGCTCCCGGGCGCATGGCGCCCATAGGCTCGGCGCGCTCGGGGTAGCGAGGGATGATGTGGAGGGGAGAGAAAAATTGCGCCTGATGAACTTTGAGTTCTACGGCGCGCCGTGCGCCGTCTTCCTCTTCATTGACGGGTCGCTGGGAGAGTGGTCGATCTTCGACCTGGGGCTGTTTACCCAGAACCTGATTCTGGCGGCGCACTCGCTTGGCGTGGAGAGCTGCCTGCAGGCCTCGGTGACCGACTACGCGCTGGAGATTAAAAAATTCCTGGGCATAGCGGAGAGCAAAAAGCTGGTTATCGGCATATCCCTGGGCTACCCGGACGAGAAGGCCAAATTAAATACCTACCACAGCCTCAAGCAAAAGCCGGATGAGTTTACGAAGTGGTATGAATAGGAAATAAAGAGAGGGGGCGAACCCCCCCCTCCTAACTTTCTACGTTTTGCCCCCTTATCAGCCGTTCCCCTTATTCCAGCAGCACCTTTGCTCTTTCGGAGGGAGTTTTTTTGACTCAAGGACTTTTAAAGAGCGTCGGGGGGTTATTTCCTCGGCGGTGAACTGACCCAGCCGCAAGCGCGCCTCACGCTGTGTCTCCCGCGCTACGGTGGGGAAATGGGCCTCTTTCAGCGCTTCCCTGATATCGGTGTCCTTTAACTGTCCCTCGAGCAGTGACGGCAGCGTAGCGAAAACCTCCTCTGTTGGGGTCTTGGGTCCAGGCTAATCTTGGGGGCAGGCTAAAGTAATAAAGTATTGTTTATTTGTCCGCCTCAGGCGGACTCGCAATGACTCTTCTGCCGACTTTTTACGAGGTCATCACATTTAATTCAGGAAATTTTAATTAACTATTGAAGATGTGACCCCATTACACATACTTGTAGCCGGAAGCTTGAGGTATCTGCAATTTTCTGCTTAACAAAATTTTAAACCCTGGGCGTTTGCAGTGCAAAATAGCATCGAACTTTCGGTCAGGTCAAGTTTCGTTTAGGAAAATGGGTGATCCCCTTACCCCTTTCACTATTCTGTGGTTTACGTGGTTTTATGGAGGATGAGGAAGAAACCGCGGATCGAAACGCTCAAACCCGAGGCCGCGATTCACCGGGCAACGAACGGGAGAGTAGTCGATAATGGCCGCCTGAACGCACCGATAGCAGCGAATACAGCTCTGAATATCTTCGGGTCGCCCCTCCTTTACCTTCCGGGGCCAGAGAGGGTCGGCCAGGAGGGCCCGGGAAAGGGCTATCAGGGCAATCGATCCATCGGCAATGGCCTCGGCAGCTTTCCCCGGATCCTGAAAGTTCGGAGCCATGACCGGGATGGAAACGTTTTTTTGAATCGCGGCGGCATCCTCGCTCATAGATCCCTCGCCCCGGGGAAAGATACGGGTCACCGACCCATAACAACCGTGGCTCACCGAGAGGTAGTCGGCCCCGGACTCCTGGATCGCTTTAGCCATTGGGATGGATTCTGGCAAATCAAGCCCTCCGGCGATATATTCTCTGGCGCTGAAACGGTAGCCCACTAAGAAATCCGGCCCCATCTCCTTCTTAATCTCTTGAATCATGTCCCGGGAAAGTTTCCAGCGCTTCTCGGGAGAGCCACCGTACTCGTCACGGCGATGGTTGAAGTAGGGGGAGGTGAACTGGCCAAGGAGGTACCCGTGGGCTCCGTGAAGCTCGACGCCGTCGAATCCAGCCTTTTTAGCTCGACCCGCTGCCTGAACCATAGAAAACTTTAAGCCTTGAATCTCTTCCTGGGTTAAAGGACGCGGTTGCTCCGGTTTTTTATGGAGGAGGTTTTTTAAGTTATCAGGAAGTCCATCCTGGGGTAAGGGGGTCGGCACGTCAGAAGGCCCTACCAGGGGCCTGTTTTCATAAGATTGCAAGGCCTGAGCTCCTTGGCCCGGGAGAAGTTGAAGCAGAGCTTTTGCTCCTCCCCAGTGGATAACCTGGGCCAAGTCCCGCAGACCCGGGAGGTGTTTGTCCGATGCCGCCCCCAGCCCATAGCCTGGGTTGAAGGCATAGCGACCTGTGACGCCGGTAATCTCTACGATGACTAAACCGACTCCCCCTGAGGCGCGGGCGAAATAATAGCAGAGACTCTGATCCGTCACATTGCCCCTGAGATCACCCATTCCCACATAGGTGGGCGCAAGGACAACCCGGTTGGCCAGGCGAATTTTACCCAGAGTGATTGGCTCAAATAGAGCTTCATGTTGAGGTAACATTAACTCCTCGATTTTGGGGATTCCTGGATCGGGGGACGTAGTGGAAAATTAACACCTTTAATCCTCCCCTCCTTTTTTAGAACAGCCTTGGCGGTAGCCGAAGTGCAGACCCCTAACTTCTTCGCTATGTCCGCCATCGCAATCCCATACTCTCGACTCAAAATCCATGAACATGGTTCCCCAACAACGGCCAGGCCAGGATGCGGGTGCCGGTTTGTTCAGATAGGTCTCCTAAACGAGTGACGAAGTCTTTCCGGTCCTGGGTATCCCAAAAGATCCCCTTGCCTTCGATTCCTCGAATCATCACAGGGGGGGGGCGCCTTGGCGTGACATTTGGTTTGGAGGGCTAACTGATCACCGCGCATTCTTATTCCCCGCTTTTGGTAGGCCTGGGTTTAAAATCCAGGGAAAAGGTTGTAGGGGAAATCTGGTTTTAGCGCATAATACCAAAAACCCTTGACCAGGTCAAACCATTAAAATCGGGTCTAAACCCCCATCCTTCTTTGAAAAAATCTGTGAGAGGGAGAGGGGCCTGGTCCCCGTTTCTTCCTTGCCCCGGCTGGCTAAATGCCGGAGGGTGAACCCTTCCTTCCTTGATCGATACGAATGGCCCATAGCCTGCAACAAGAGGATAAGCGATGAAATTGTCAGATCAGGACAAAATGGGAAGAGAAAATGAACTCACCAAATTTTTTCAGAATCTGGATAGGCATAATTGGAATTGCGTCAAGTGGGAATTGACAGACTGGCGAATGAATTTTGTGGTGGAGAGCCTCGAAAAATTCAGAGGGGGGCGTGGGTAGTAATCCGGGGGTTTCGGTTTTGGATCGAAGGGGGGTGGGGGATCAGATCGACCGAGTCGGCCAGGGAAAAGGACGGGAGAAGCAACCAGGCCTACCTCTTCCCCATACGGCTAAGCCTGTCATCCTGGGTCGATGCCCGGAAAAGTAAAAAAAAGTGTTACAAGAAAGGGATTGCTATAACAGATAGACCCATCGATAGAGAAAAACGCTGATGAAATCAACGTAAATATCAACGTAATAAAGAGGTGGGCGCAGGCCCCGAGGCGGATCTTGGGATCCGCACATTTTCGGAGATCCGAAATATCTTGGGCGAGTTCGAAAAATGGGTTAAAAGCCCTAATGATTTCCTGATAATCCTCATGCCTTTTAAGTTTCTTCAGCAATTGACTTGCGCAACTTGCAGCGGATGCCATTGTTTTCGCTTTAAAACCTGCTTCGAGGTAAGCATCATGGGAATTAAGGTGGCCAGAATATCCAGTGAGCTGCCCCGCTACCCGGGCGAAGGGCGATAGCTACCCCTCGGTTGATCGAGACGAAATAGAACCCCCGCCAACCGGCACTATGAGTTTTCCCTTCCAGCTCCCGCCGAGGCCGGATGCACCAACTCTCTGGTACCCGGTTTGATGAGTTCCATAAATCTCCTTAGGGGAAGGAATTAGGGTTACTCATTAAATTGCTCTATTTTCTAAGGCCTCCATTAGTGCTTCGTGAGTTGGAATTTAATTGCAACTAAATTGCAACTGAACCGAATGGGAGGTTGCAATACCTTTGTGCCCGTAACATATTGAAAACAATAAGATTGCAATCACATAATCCATTGCTGGCTGAGGAATGATTTGTTTCTTTAATTTTAATGGTTGCAATTCGGCTTCTTGGAGCCAGGGTACCAGCGAGCTGCTAAGGTAATACCATGAGCATGAATTTTCCCCTCCTTTACCATTTCCCTCAGCAAGACTTGAATCTGGCTGCGGGAATGGCTCGGCAACACCTGGCGGAAT
>JAURYC010000236.1 GCA_030654105.1 Deltaproteobacteria bacterium | reverse complement strand
CTTTTCAATGGCCTGTGGGAGCAAAAATTGGGCTTTTCTCTAAGTAACCACGACAGAGATTATCGCGACGATAAAGATGCTCAGCATCCCTATGATTCATCAAGAGGTTTCTATGATGGTAAGATGTGGAAGGTTGACTGGCAGCATAATCTAAATCTCCACAAGACCAATACCCTGACCATGGGGGTGGAATATGAGGAAGAGGGAGGTAAGTCGGAATATTCGTGGGAGACTGCATGGGGACCTGGCGAAAGTATCTTCCCCGAAAAAAGTGCTACTACAAAGGGGGTTTACATCCAGGATAAAATAGCGCTTTATGAGAGCTTCTTCGCTACCCTGGGCATCAGGGTAGATGACCATAGCCGCTTCGGTAGTGAAACTACTTATCGTATCGCCCCTGCTTATCTCTTCAAAAAGACAGGCACCAAGATAAAGGCAACCTACGGTACAGGTTTCAAGGCCCCTTCTCTCTATCAGCTTTATGCCCCGGCCACTGCATGGGGTCCGATAGGCAATGAAAACCTTAAACCTGAGAAGAGTAAGGGATGGGATATGGGAATAGAGCAATATTTCTTCAAGGACAGGCTGACCCTTGGGGCCACTTACTTTCGGAATGACTTTGAAGATCTTATTTTTTTCGATTCGGCTAAAGGATATGTCAATATTGCTAAGGCCATGGCTGAAGGTGTGGAAATGTTTGCCTCAGTTCGTCCTATCGAAGATCTAGCCATAGGTGCAAGCTATACATATACCGACACCGAGGACAAAGAAACCGGAATGAGGCTTCTGAGAAGACCACGGCATAAAGGCAGCCTGAACCTAAACTACCGCTTCCTCAATAAGGGGAATGCTAACCTCGATGTCATCTATGTGGGGAAGAGAGATGATATGACACCAGACCCTATCAGGGGTGAGGTAGGTGATTACACCTTAGTTAACCTGGCTGTCTCCTATGATATTTCCAAAAACATCCGGGTTTTTGGTCGTATAGAAAACCTTTTTGACAGGGAATATGAAGATGTCTGGGGTTATGGGACACCAAGGTTTTCCCTTTTTGGAGGCATTAAAATATCTCGTTGATCGAAAATTTGTGTGGTAGGAAGTTATCCACCGCCCATCCACTCGCTCGTTAATTGAACGCAGGAGTTTCCTTTGCTTTTTAAAAAACGTTTCTTTTTCATCTCGATCCTCCTTCATGGAGCTGTACTATTGCTGCTTTTCTCCTGGGAAGTTCCCCTGGCGAACCGCCTATTCCCCAAGAACATCCTGCAAGTTTCCCTTGTTGAAAAGATAGGGGAAAAACCTCAAACGACAAAGGCCGAATTATTGAATCTTCCCAAGAGAGAAGAGGACTTTCCAAATAAAGATGAGAAGAGGGAGGATTCAAAAGAGGAAAAGAGAGAGGTTAAGCGAGAAAAAAAAGAGGAACAGAAACAGGAACAAAAACCAGAGAAGATTGAGCCCACTCCGAGAGAAATTAAAGAAGAGAAACCGGAAGAACAAGAAAAGTTACTTTTAGAGGATTGGATTTTAAAAGTTAAAACTGAAGAAAGTCTGGAGGCTCAAACGAAGAACAGGCCGCAAAGTTCCGGGGGTGGGGGTTCAAAGACCTCGGCATTATCCTTCGAAGGAATCAAAAATCCAGGAGAAAGAACGGATTCCTCTTCCATCTTCTTGGCTTCGGCGGGGCTGGCCAAGGGAAAAGAAGGCATTTCTGCTGGCGAAGATCATAAGAGTTCCAACCCGGATAGGGGGGAGGGAGCACCTTTGCGGATGAGCAACCTTCCTCCCTCCTCTCCGGAAAAGGATACCATTCTTTTAGAGATCCTTCGCAAAATTGAGGGAGCTAAGCGCTATCCCAAATTAGCTCGGAAGATGGGTGTTGAGGGCAAGGCCACGGTTCGATTCAAACTTAAGCCCAACGGAAAAGTTGAGTCGGTAGAACTCTTGGAGTCATCGGGTTCAGACCTTCTGGATAAAGCTTCCTTAGAGACCGTCCAGCAAGCCGCCCCCTTGCCCTACAAAGAGGGATGGTTGAAGGTGGGAATCGTCTTTAAAATTCTCTGATTTTTTAGCCACAGAGGTCACAGAGAGCACCGAGATAAATTCAAAAATCAAAAGCCAAATTTTTTCTCAGTCCATTTTGAATTCTGCGGTTCCATTCGGCATTATTGTTTTTGGGTTTTAATTTTTTTCCAACTCTGTGTCCTCTGTGTTCTCTGTGGCGAAAAGAAAAAAATGAAAAAAGAATGGGTTTTTGAGGAAATTCAGGTGGAATGTCACGCCGGATACAAGGGAGAAGAGGCTCCCCGGGCTTTCACGCATCTGGGGAAGCGGTGCGAAATCTTTGAAATCGTGGATCGCTGGTATGAGGAGAAGCAGGATTCCCGAGCGCCCCGTCATGATTATTTTAAAGTGAGGACGAGGGAGGGAGAAATTTTTTTGCTTCGCTATACTCCCCGTTACCAGGCATGGACTCTTTGCCGGCAGGTCCCCGCTCCCAGATTTTCGAATAATTGAGAAGTAAGGGAATTTTCTATTGGACACAGATTCACCCTGTTAGATGCTTGATATCTAACAGGGTAAACGCAGATAAACACGGATTAAAAAATAGAATTCAGGATCCAGAATTCAGAATCCAGGAAAAAAGCTTTATTGGGTTTCCGTTAAAATTCGGTCTTCGGAATTCTTAATTATTTCATCGGGTATTTTTATCTGCGGGAATCTGCGAAAATCCGCGTCCAAATAAATTGAACGTATGGCTGCCAAACCTTTAATGATCCAGGGAACCGGCTCTTTCGTGGGCAAGAGCATAATCGTTGCCGGTTTGTGCCGGATATTCAGGCAGGATCATTTTAAAGTTGCCCCGTTTAAGGCCCAGAATATGGCCCTCAATTCCTTTGTTACCCCGGAGGGTGGAGAAATGGGGCGAGCCCAGGTGGTTCAGGCCGAAGCGGCTGGCCTTCAGCCCCATGTAGATATGAACCCCATCCTTCTCAAGCCCAATACGGACATCGGTGCGCAGGTCATCATTCAAGGAAAAGTCTTCGGCAACATGAATGCCGGGGAGTATCATCGCTTCAAGAAAAAAGCGCTGCGGGCCGTCATGGAGAGTTACCGGCGTTTGGACCGGCAATTTCAGGTAATCGTCATCGAAGGGGCGGGGAGTCCGGCGGAAGTGAACCTGCGGGAAGGAGACATCGCCAATATGGGCATGGCGGAAAAAGTAGATGCGCCCGTGCTCCTGGTGGGTGATATTGATAAAGGTGGAGTCTTTGCTTCCCTGGTGGGAACGCTGGAGTTATTGGACGCAGAGGAGCGAAAAAGAATAAAAGGTTTCATCATCAATAAATTTCGTGGTGACCCAAGCCTTCTGAAACCCGGTCTGGAATTTTTGGAGAGAAAGACAGGCATACCGGTCCTGGGGGTCATCCCCTACCTCAAAGATCTCTACCTTCCTGAAGAGGATGGGGTAATTTTGGATAAAATGTATTCCCGGGATAAGCAGCGAGCAGTGATTATTGCTGTCCTCTACCTTCCGCATATATCGAACTTCACCGACTTTGATCCTCTGGAGCACGAGCCGGATGTCCATCTACGGTATGTCCAACCCGGACAGAGAATCGGTGATGCGGATGTTATTATTCTGCCTGGATCAAAAAACACCATCGATGATTTCCTTTTCCTGAAAAAAGAAGGTTATGCTGAGGAAATTCTGCATTTACACCAGTTGGGGAAGATGGTAATCGGAATCTGCGGTGGGTTTCAGATGCTGGGGAAGGCCATCCGCGATCCCCTTGGTATGGAGACTGCGTGGGGAGAAATTAAGGGCCTGGGCCTTCTTGATGTGGAAACCATTCTTATGAAAGAAAAGAGGACTTACCAGGTGAAAGCCATTCCCTTGAATGGTTTCCCGACTGCACCGGAAGAAATCCTTCAGGGATATGAAATTCACATGGGGGAAACGGCAAGGGGCCCTGATCTTAGGCCAGCCTTTAAAATCATCGAGAGACTCAACCAAAAGGTAGAAATCGAAGATGGAGCCGTTTCGCCAGATGGGATGGTTTGGGGAACTTACATCCACGGACTTTTTGAGAACGACCGATATCGACGCCGATTCATCGAATCTTTGAAAAAGCAAAAAGGCCTTTCCGGGATTGGAAATACAGAAAATTTTGAATACACGGCCTTTAAAGAAAGAGTTTATGATGGGCTGGCAGCGGCTCTGCGGGAAGCGCTGGATGTGGAGAGAATCTACCGGATCATCGGGATAAAATAATTGCAGATGGCAAGTTTTAGATTTCAGATTTACATCTCCCATTGGCAATCTGAGATCTGAAATCGATGTGAGAAAACATTTTGGCCTCCATCACACTCATCTCTGCTTACCTTCTCGATATTATCCTTGGCGATCCGCAACGATTTCCGCATCCCGTGCGCCTGATCGGCCGATTCATCGTTTTTTTAGAAAATCTATTCTGGCGAGCCAACTCATCTCCGCTCAGCCAAAAGATTTCCGGAATCCTGCTGGCTCTCATTGTCGTAGGTAGTACCTTCATGGCTACAACTTTTTTAATTTATTGGGCCGGTTATTTTTCCCAAGCCGCAAGTTTCATTTTATCTATTTTTATGGGCTACTTTACCCTGGCAACGAGAGATTTGCATGTGGAAACGCGGAGAGTTTTAAAAGCCCTTGAGGCGGGAAATCTTGCCAGGGCCCGTCAGGAGCTTTCTTTTTTGGTAGGAAGGGATACGGCTCACCTGAGTGAACCCGAAGTAATCCGGGCCTTGGTGGAGACCATTGCCGAGAATCTATCCGACGGCGTTATTGCTCCGCTCTTCTACCTCGGCCTGGGGGGTCCTCCCTGGGCCATGACTTACAAAGCGATAAACACTTTAGATTCCATGGTTGGGTATAAGAAGGAACGCTTTCGGCACATGGGCTGGGCCTCGGCCAGGTTGGATGATGCGGCGAATTTCATTCCGGCCCGGCTCAGTGGTGGGCTTGTCGTTATTTCGGCATTCCTTCTCGGCAAACCCTGGAGAGATTCTCTGGAGATTTTAAGGAGGGATCGCCGGCAACATCAAAGCCCGAACAGCGCTTGGCCGGAGGCGGCCACGGCCGGAGCTCTCGGGGTCCAACTGGGAGGCTTAAATTATTATGGAGGCCAGCCCAGCCCGAAACCCTTCATCGGCAACCGAAAAAAGGATCTCGACCTCGGGGATGTTCGCGATGCCTGGAAGATATTATATCTTTCTTCGTTCGGGATGCTCTTACTTGCCCTTCTGCTCAACTGGGCCATGGAAGGTTTTTTCTGTTTGCGATAACGGGCATTTTATGATTAAAATTTTTTAAACAGGGTCCAAGGGGTCAAGGAGGCAGAGGTATTCATTGAACACAACCCATGGCGGTAACATTTATGAGATTGCTGAGCGGTTTGGTTTGAAGCCGTCCGCAATGATCGATTTTAGTGCTTCCATCAATCCCCTTGGCCTTTCTAAAAAGGCCGAAAGGAAGCTTAAGCAGGGCCTTGCGGCTATTCTTCACTACCCTGATCCTCAGTATTCTGAGTTGAGACGAACTCTGGCGCAATTTCACGGCTTGGCGGAAGAACAGATCCTGGTCGGGGCTGGCTCCACGGAATTCATTTACGCCATCCCTCGGGTTTTGAGCATCCGGCGTCCGTTGATCGTAACCCCGGCATTCAGTGAGTATGAAAACGCGCTGGAAATTTCAGCGGGAAGGACCAACGTAAGCATTCATTATTTGGAGACGGAAGAAGAGGACGGGTTCGAGCTTAGCGTGGAGAGTCTCCTCTTTTCCCTAACCCAGGGGTATGATGCCCTCTACCTTGGGAATCCCAGCAATCCCACGGGAATCCTGACAGAGAAAGAGGATCTTCTGAAAATTTTAGCGCAAGCAGAGCGGGAGAAGGTCTGGTTTATCCTGGATGAGGCCTTCATCGACTTTGTCGAGGAAGAATCTTTAAAGAGGGAGGCCGTCTCCTCCTCGAGGCTCATCATTCTAAGGTCGCTGACTAAGTTCTTTGCCCTGCCAGGGCTGCGGGTGGGCTATATCATCTCCAATGCAGAAACCATCCGTCATTTTTCCCGGAACAGGGAACCCTGGACCGTGAACGCC
>JAURYC010000235.1 GCA_030654105.1 Deltaproteobacteria bacterium | reverse complement strand
CATCTTCCTTTCCTCCTTTTTTATTTTTTGTATTTCGGATTGGCCATCCAGGCCTTCTTCAGGGTATCCCCACGAAGCCCCTGGCGCAGCGCTTCCAAAGCCAGGATGTCTTCGGGAGGGATATTGCCCAGGTTAACATTGGGTCCGAAGCGCAGGATGAGGAACTGTTGCTGATTTTTAATGGGGGCTTCCCACTCTAATTTAGTTAGGTCCTTCACTCCTTTGATAATGGCTTCCACTTCTTCATCCTTGGGCTTGCCATCCTTATCGTAAATGCCCACCCCTTTGCCCGCCTCCCGAGCTTCCACGATGACCTTGAAAGCCCCGTTTTTTAAGTCGGCGGCGATCTCTTCGTGCAGTTTGGCCGTGGCCACCTTTTCATCGGGGTCCTTCTTCCCTACCTCGGAGACCACCATGAAGCCCATGTCGACGGCTCGCTTGATGCAATCCCCCCGGGTCTTCATGTCGATCTCGATGGTTCCATCCGAAACTTCGATGGCATTGAACCCCAGCTCTTTGCAGCGCTTGAGGTATTTGGCGTAAGCGCCCTGCCAGACCGAAACCTCAAGGAAAGTTCCGCCGGGACATATCCAGATATCAGCATCCTTGACCATTTCTACCTTTTCGGCCAGATAATCGATATCCAGAAAAGCACTGGTGCCGAAAGTCAGTTTAATAAAATCGATAACATCGGCGGCGGAGTCGAGCAGATCCTCAGTGGCCGTCAGCCCTAACCCTTTATCAATGATCATCGTGAGGCCTTCTTTACGAGGCTTTACCGTTCGACCCGGCACGGGCATTTCAAAAACACCGTCAAAAGCTTTTACTCCCATTTTAGATTCCCTCCATACAATTTTTTGCTCCGGCCAGGACAGACTTGACCGGGTTCAGCTTTACTTCAGCAACAAAGCGTTGCATAACTTCCAGGCGCCGGCGCATCAACTCCGGCGTGTCAAAACTTTCCACAGGAATGACATCATAAAAGACCAGCGTAGGGCCGAGTTTTTCGGTAGCGTTGTCAAATAATATCTTGACGATTTTTTCCTGGCGGGTGACGGTTTTGACGATCGGGGTATCCCGGCCTGATTCGATTCGGGCATCGACCACGGTCACTCGCGGGTTGCGGTAATGTGGGGAGGCGGCAATGTGGCGCATGTCAATGGCGATTTTGTAACCCCAGACATCGGTCACCCCGGGAGGAATCTCCACTTGCAATTTTTCATTGGCCTTGGGGAAATCGTAGATCAAATTTCCCAGGCGAATGTTATCGTAGAGAGACCCCATGTAAAACTCGTACCCTTTATCGGTGAACCGAAAATGGGTCATCTCGGTGCTGAAGATCTTCCAGTCATCCTCCAGCCCCTTGAGCAGAAAGACCGTTTTCCCGGCTCCCGCTCCTCCGACAACCAGGAGAAGGGTGTCGCGGCTTGGGCTATACATCGAACTGGCGTGGAAACTGTAGATTTGATGGTAGCGCTCCAGGGTGACCAGAAGATATTTAAAGAAGAGTCCCAGGTTTCCAAAAAGGGAATAGCGGTTGTCCGAGCATTCTTTTTCATAACGGGAAAAGTCTCCGGTGGCCGTACACACCTTCTCGGTAATCTTTACCTGGGGCTGAATGTTGGGGTCATCGATCACCACAAAGCAGGAATCCAGGTCATCACTGAAAGGAATTGGTTCGATGGAATGAATGTCCGTGAGCAGAGACTCCATGACCTGGCCTTCGAAATATCTGGCCTCGGTAATGAGCTTCTCGTTGTTGGAAACAAGGCCGATCCTGGCCTCGACGATTTTTACGGCTCTTTTAAACATAAAAACCTCTCGGTTTCTTCAGGCTTTATTTCCTTTTTTCCGGATAAGTCAAAGCTGCCCGGGCAGCGGCCAGGCGGGCAATGGGCACCCGATAAGGCGAGCAGGAGACATAATCCAGCCCGAGCATGTGGCAGAATTCCACTGAAGAAGGGTCGCCCCCATGTTCGCCGCAAATGCCCACTTCCAGTTTCGGGTTGGCCTTACGACCCTTTTCCACTCCGATCCGCATGACTTCCCCCACCCCCTGGCGGTCAATGGAAACAAAGGGATCGGTTTCCAGAATACCAATCTCGCGGTAGAAAGGGAGAAATTTCCCGGCATCATCGCGCGAGAGACCGAATACGGTCTGGGTCAGGTCATTGGTCCCGTAAGAAAAGAAATCGGCGACGGTGGCGATTTGGTCGGCCGTAATAGCGGCCCGCGGAAGTTCGATCATGGTTCCCACCATATACTTAATTTTTGTACCCGTTTGGCTCATAACCTCTTTGGCCACGCGAACCACAATTTCCCTTTGCGCCCGTAACTCATTTACGTGACCCACCAGGGGAATCATGACTTCAGGAATAACCTTTACTCCTTCCCTGGCGACTGCACAGGCGGCCTCGAAAATGGCCCGGGACTGCATCTCGGTGATTTCGGGATGACTGATTCCCACCCGGCATCCCCGGTGGCCAAGCATGGGATTGGCTTCCTTCAGGCTTTCGGAACGTTCTTTCAGCTTTTTAAAGGGAATGCCCATCTGATTGGACAGTTCCTCGATCTCCTGGTCGGTATGGGGAAGGAATTCGTGTAAGGGAGGATCGAGGGTCCGGATGATAACTGGATAACCGTCCATTGCCCGGAAAATGCCGACAAAATCATTTTTCTGCATGGGCAGAATCTTGGCCAGGGCCCGGCGGCGTTCTTCAGCTGTGTCCGAGAGAATCATTTCCCGCACAGCGGCAATACGTTCGGTTTCAAAGAACATGTGTTCGGTGCGGCAGAGGCCGATTCCTGTGGCTCCGAAGAGTCGAGCGGTCGTGGCGTCGCGGGGAGTATCCGCATTCGTGCGGACACCCAATCTGGCCACCTGGTCAGCCCAAGACATCAGCTTGGCAAATTGCTGATAGATCAGGGAATTTTTAGGAGGAATTTTCTTTTCGATTAAAACCTGCACGATTTCCGAAGAGCTGGTGGCCAGATCACCCGCAATAACCTCGCCGGTGGTGCCGTCAATGGAAATGGAGTCTCCTTCTTTAATGGTTCGGCCGTTTACTTCCATGGCCGCCTTTGCATAATCGATGTTCAGGGCCGTACAGCCGACCACGCAGGGTTTGCCCATGCCCCGGGCCACCAGAGCGGCATGGGAGGTCATTCCGCCCCGGGAAGTCAGAATCCCTTCGGCCGCATTCATGCCGTGAATGTCTTCCGGAGAAGTTTCAATGCGGATGAGCACGCTCTTTTGCCCCAGCCTAACCAGATCCATGGCTAGCTCCGGGGTAAAAACCGCTTTGCCGCAGGCTGCTCCCGGCCCGGCGTTCAGGCCTTTGGCCAAGAGCCTTCCCGATTTGATCGCTCCACTTTTGGCCTGGGGGTCGAAGATGGGCGCCAGAAGCTGGTTTAAGGAATCCGGGTCCATGCGCAGGAGGGCAGTCTTCCTGTCGATCAATTTTTCTTCGACCATCTCCAGGGCGATGCGCAGGGCGGCGAAAGCCGTGCGTTTTCCCGAACGGGTCTGGAGCATCCAGAGTTTTCCCTGCTGAACGGTGAACTCGATATCCTGCATGTCCTTGAAATGCTTCTCCAACCGCTTATAAATCTTCTCTAATTCTTTATAAACCCTGGGCAGGGTTTCTTCCATGGAGGGAAGCGCGGGATCGTTCTTCGGGGACTTGTTTATGGGTTGAGGCGTGCGGATGCCTGCTACCACATCTTCTCCCTGGGCATTGGGCAAAAACTCTCCGAAGAAGACTTTTTCCCCAGTGGCCGGATCGCGGGTGAAGGCAACTCCCGTGGCGCTTTCCCCGCCCATGTTTCCGAAAACCATGGCCTGAACGTTCACGGCTGTACCCCAGTCTTCAGGGATTTTGTTTAACTTCCGGTAAGTGATGGCCCGTGGGGTATCCCAGGATTCAAAGACCGCTCCGATAGCGCCCCAGAGCTGTTTTTCCGGGTCTTCCGGAAAAGCCTTTCCCGTATCCTTCTGAACTATCCCCTTGAATTCGGCGACCAGCTCCTTCCAATCTTCGGCGGTAAGTTCTATTTCCAGCTTCACCCCTTTTTGCTGTTTCTTTTCATGGATCTTTTCTTCCATTTTTTCCCGGTCGACCCCGAGGACCACGTCGCTGTACATCTGGATGAATCGGCGGTAGGAATCGTAGGCGAAACGCTCATCGCCGAAATTCACGATCAGACCCTGGATCGTCCTATCATTCAGCCCCAGGTTGAGGATTGTATCCATCATGCCGGGCATGGAGACCCGGGCGCCGGAGCGTACCGAAAGGAGGAGGGGATTCTTGGGATCTCCAAACTTGGCTCCCATCACTTTCTCCACCTGGCTTAATCCCTTTTTCACCTGTTCTTTCAAGCCTGACGGGTATTTCTTCTTGTTTTCGGAGTAGGTTGTACAAACTTCCGTAGTGATCGTAAAGCCGGCTGGAACCGGGATTTTCAGATTGGTCATCTCCGCCAGATCACAGCCTTTGCCACCGAGAAGGTTGCGCATCCTGCTGTTTCCCCCGGCTTTTCCAGCTCCGAAGAAATAAACATATTTTTTAGCCATCGTTCTTCCTTTTTTATTTTGTTATATTTAGGGCGCAGATTTACGCCGATAAACACAGATTTGATTTTTATATTTATCCGTTTTTTCTGCGTCCATCCGTGTCCTTTTCCTTTTTTTTCGGTAAGGCAAAGTTGACAAAACGCAATGCCGGTTGACCGCTAAGAACCCGGTCCACGTCTTCGGCGATCGCTTCAACAACCTTCTCCTGGGCTTCGTAGGTAAGGCCGGCCGTATGCGGCGTCAGAATCACATTGTCGAGACCGTTGAGAGGACTATCCGCGGCCGGGGGTTCTTTTTCCCGTACATCCAAGGCGGCTCCGGCAAGTTGGCCTTGCTGAAGAGCCAGGGCCAGGTCTTTCTCCACTAAAACTTCTCCCCGGGAAGTGTTGATGATGAAGGCCGTGGGCTTCATTTTGCTGAAGGATTGGCGGTTCAGAAGACCCCGGGTTTCCAGAGTGAGAGGAAGGTGCACGCTGAGGAAATCGGATTCGGCGAGGAGCTGGTCCATAGCAACGAGGGTAGCTCCGGACTCAGTAACATGAAGGCTGGTTGAGGAAAGGTAGGCGTCGTGGGCCAGGAGGCGCATGCCAAAAGCTTTCGCCCGGAGAGCCGCACGAAAACCAATTTTCCCCAGCCCCAGGATTCCCAGCGTCTTACCCATGAGTTCAAAGCCATGGTACTTTTTCCGTTCCCAGCCTCCGTTTTTTACAGACCGATCCGCACCCGGAATTTTTCGAGCCAGAGCGAGGAGGAGGCCGAAGACATGTTCGGCAACGGATACCGCATTTTCTTCCGGACTGTAACAAACGACCACTCCAACTTGCGAGGCAGCCTCTACGTCGATGTTGTCGTATCCCGCTCCAGCTCTCCCGATAATTTTTAACAGCCGGGCTTGAGCAAGGAGGTCGGCATTGACTTTGGTTTGATTGCGAACAAGGAGAGCATCGGCATCCCGTAGGGCATCTTTTAGCTGAGGGATTTTTTTCCATAGGTCCCAGTCAGATTCCACCTGGTATTTCTGTTTGAGGCGGTCGATGCCCGACCCGGTTACGTCTTCGGCAATAAGAATTTTTTTTCCGTCGGCCACGTTTCAGTCTTCCTTTCCCAGGTATTCACCCTCAGGATCTACCTCCTGATGTAAAATGCGCAGGTTTTCTTCAGTCGGCAAATCCACCGTGGTCATATTGGGGCTTGCCGTAATTGGAAAGCCTGTATTTGCTTGAACCTGCTCGAAACTGACCCCAGGCATTAATTTGAAGACTTGCAGTTTGCCCGTACTTTTATCGACCGCCATGACGGCCAAGTCTGTGACAACTGTTATATCCGGATGATCGTTTTTTATCCCGGCTCTTTTGCGGCCCTCGGGGCCGTTGATATATCCGGGACTGGTAATGTAAGCGCATTTTTCCGGAAACCGCCTTTTCTCATGACGGCAGATGACTAGGATCCGCTTGGCATGGGAAGCAATGTCATTGGCTCCGCCGCTTCCCGGAAACCGGACTTTGGGTTGCTGGTAATCACCGATAACCGTGCTGTTGATATTGGCAAACTGGTCAATCTGGGCGCCTCCCAGAAACCCCACATCCACCATGCCCCGTTGCAGCAGGCAGCCTAAAACTTCGCGCAGGGTGCCCAGCTTGGCCGCCCGGTGCATGCCTTTCGGATCAGAAACTGAGGTCGGAACAGGAAGCACCTGGGGGGCAATGGAGCCGGTCTCGATGACAAAACACATATGGGGAGCATGGGATTTTTGAGCATACATGGCCGCTACCAAAGGCATCCCCGTACCGGCGAAAACCGTTTCCCCGTCGCGGATATGCCGGGCAGATTCGATGATCATCAGCTCGTCTGATTTAAATTTTTCGGCCATGGTTTCCCTTTTTCATAATCTAAAAAAAATTAACCGCAGAGAACGCTGAGGCCGCGGCGTTCTCTGTACTACTAACGTGCAAAATATTGAAATTTTGTTAAGCAAAATTGATTTGGAAACGAACCGCTGAAATCCCCCCCACCCCCCCTTTGCTAAAGGGGGGAGAGGGGATTTCTGGGATTGCTTTTGGCCCTAAGCAAAACTTATTCTTTTGGTTGCGGCTATGCCGCGCTGTGTTCTCCGCGAGTTCTGTGGCCAAAAAGTTTTTCAAAGGACCTTCATCATCTCCGCGCGGAGCTGGTTGTATTTCTTCAGCCCGCCCACTTTTTCCAAATACTCGTCAAACGATGAGCAGGAATATATATATTTTCCGAGGTAGGCCTCAAAAGCGAGCCCTCCTTCACGAGCGCTGTTCTGATATTCGCGCAGATGTTCGGGGTCATGCTGATAATACCTGTAAACAGAGGTTGGGTGTGCTCCCCACGGCTGGGGAACGACCGCATTTACATAAACATAGGGAATGGTCGTCCTTTCTGGGTATTTACGGACTTCCTCCGAGGGGACAATCTCCTCGCAGGAGGCGATTACGGCCCTGGAGGCCCGGATCATCTCCGGTTCATGAGTCAGAAAACCTTCGATGATCAAATTTCCTTCCTCATCAGCCTTCTGCACATGCACAATAGCCACATCCGGATTCAAGGACGGGAGAAGGACCACCTGGTCATCCGGATCCCAGGGGTTGGCTACAATTTCAAATTTTTTCCCGGTCGTGGCTGATTTTTTGGATAGAATGTCGGTCCCGAGAAGAGAGCGGGTGGGCATGAAAGGAAGGCCCATCTCCCCACCAAGAAAACGAGTCACCATTCCTAGATGGCTATAGTCCTCATTCACTAATTTCCCTTCCTCGATGGCCTTTCTCCAGGCAAACGTTGGACCAAAGCGCTCTAAATTCCCTGTCCCGCATTCTGTTCGCCTGACCAAGCCAGCCCCGACAAGGATGTCCATATTGATCGAGAGGTTACAACCCACTAAGGTAAGATTTCTCTTTTTTTGCCGGACGAGCTCATGGATAAGAGCCATGGCACAGCGTCCAATGGTCTGGCCACCCATGCCCACGGTTGCCCCATCGAAAACATAACGGCGGACTGCTTCTGCCGCAGTCATTATTTTATTCGTTTTTTCCTTGCTTGCTTCCAAGTTTTCATCCCCAGCGAGCTGTTTTTTTAAAAATCTTACTACCAAATTACAGCAGATGATTTTGGGTAGATAATGTATAATTTATACATTATGCAATTTCCTTGTCAAGGTTTTTTGGCTGGTAGAGTCTTGATAAAAATATTTCTTACGGCTTCCTATGTAGATCTCGTAATGTTTCATCCAGTCCTAAGCCTCGCAACTTCTCCGCCGTCGGGATTCCGTTCGCGTCCCAACCCCGCAGGGAATAGTATTCATCCAGCATCGCCTGAAATTCTTCCGGCGGGCAGTACATCCCCTGAGAAGGCCCGGAGGGGATCGGTTGCTGCGTAGCCCTTATGGGCAGGCTGTCATCTTTTCGACTTACTCCCTCCCGACAGTTAAAAGCCCTCTCCAAATTGTATATGCGTTCACCCAGCCGTTCCAATTCATCCAGGTTCAAGTCCCAGCCAGTTACAGCATTAATCATCTTGACGTAATTTTCATTGATCAAGCCTCCATACCCTCGTTCGCTGGCAAAGCGGCATTGAGTAAGAGAGTCGTTGAGGGCGGTGAAATTCTGGGTCCGTACGGCGAAAGCCGGCTGCCCCTGAGCTTTGGTGCGGTCGAACTCTCCGGCATACTGGAGGGTTGGGCGGGCATCGTGGTGGCTTCCGCCGCGTGTGGCTGTGGCATAACCGATGGACATGCCTTTCAGGGCCCGGGCCGAATGTCCGGCCACTTCCACTTTTTTGAAACAATAAAGCAAACCCACTGCCGGGTCCCCCAGACGCTGAGCCAGGCGAAAAGAACCTTCGGCCAGGACATCTCCAAACCCCTGGCGTTTTCCCGTTGCTTCGACCAGTTGCAGGAGTAAATCCGCATCGCCGAAGCGCAGCGCCCGCCCTCCCGCATCCCGGGAAGAAAGCAGCCCTTTCTCGAAACATTCTAAGGCAAAGGAAATCGTTACCCCCATGCTGATGGTGTCCAGCCCCCATTGATCACAGAGGGCGTTGAGTTTAAGCAGGGAACCAGGATCCCAGTTTTCCGCCATCGAGCCAAGAGAAAACAAAGTCTCGTATTCAGGCATTTTCCACCGCAGGCCCTCGGGGAGTTCTGGAGAGGCAGGAAGGCGAAGGGTTTTGCCGCAGGCAATCGGACAACCGAAACAAGTATCATTGCGCTCGAAAAAAAGCTCCTTGATTCGTTCCCCCCCAATCTCCGGGGCCCGGGGGCTGTGTTCTTCTTGCAGGTTGCGCACACCCAGCCCCCCGATGGTATTGATCATGTTGACCAGAACCGGGGTTCCGAGATTCTTCAGGCCGGCTGTCCCTTTTTCCAATGCTTCCTTGCGGGAATCGATCAACTCGCGCAAGCCCTTTAGGTCAGCGACTTCTGTTTGGCGAGAACCCTTTACCACTATGGCCTTGAGATTTTTGGAACCGAGGACAGCACCGATTCCCCCTCTCCCGGAGACCCCCTCGCGGCCGCGCCAGTAATGGGTTAAACAGGCAAAACGGACCAATTTTTCACCGGCTGGCCCGATGGCCACTGCATCGGCATCTTCGCCTTCGGTTGCGCGGAGAGCATCCACAGTATCCCGCGTCAATTTGCCCCAAAGGAAATCGGCCGATTTGAATTGGGCACCATTTTCGTCTACGCGCAAATAAGTGGGAAAGCTGGCTTTTCCCGTAATCACAATGGCTTCAAAACCGGTCCGTTTTTGGGTGATGGCAAATCGCCCGCCGAACGTAGAGTCGAAAAAGAGATGGTTCAATGGGGATTTGGTAGCCGCGTAGGCCCTGCTGGTGCTGGGTACGGGAGTGTCGGTGATCGGCCCCACAGCAAAGACCACGATGTTTTCCGGAGAAAAAGGTTCAATCCCTGGGTGTAATCCATCATATAGAATCTTAGCCGCCAGCCCATTTCCACCCAAAAATTTTCTGGCCAAAACTTCATCGAAATTCCGGATATGGAATTGTTGCTTCGACAAGTCAATATGTAAGATCCTTCCGGTGTAGCCGTTCATTTTTCCTCCCCGTGAATCAATGTAGGACTAAACCCCCAAAAAATTTTATGTTTCCAATTTCCTCGCGTAAGAGGGTGGCCGTTTTTCCAGGAAAGCTTTCATTCCCTCTTGGGGTTCATCGGTTTTGTAGCATTCGCGAAATGTCCGGATTCCGGCTTCGACCGAAGCGTTAAGACCCAATTCCATCCACTGGGCGATGAGTCTTTTCTGCAAAATCATGGCCGTAGGGCCGTTCTGTAGTATTTTCCTGGTCATTTCCCGGGTTGCTTCTTTTAGTTTTTCCTGCGGGACCACTTTGTTGATTAAACCGATACGGCAGGCCTCATGGGCATCAATCATTTCACCAATATAGACCATGGCGGCGGCCCGGCCAAGACCGATTAATCTGGGGAGAAAGGCCGCCTCAATAACGGAAGGGATGCCTACCTTCACTTCCGGCATGCCAAAGCGAGCCTGCTCTGAGGCGAGGCGGAGGTCACAGGAGGCCACCAATTCCAGGCCCCCGCCGAGAGCATAACCATTGATGGAGGCAATGACGATCTTCTCGGATTGACGGATAGCCTGGAAGCAGCGATGCAGATCCGTGATAAATTTCTCTGCGCCTTCTTGATCTAAATCCATCATGGCCCGCACATCCACGCCACCCACAAAGGAACGATCACCGCTTCCAGTGAGAATGATGATACGAATTTCTGGCTGCGCACTCCATCTCACAATAGCCCCGGTCAATTGTCGGATCAATTCGTGAGTGAAGGTGTTCAGGGCCTCAGGCCGATTAATGGTAATGGTTACGATGGGTCCTTCTTGGTGAAAAAGAAGCATAAAATAACCCCTGCAAATGCGGAATGTCGAATGCCGAATGCGGAATATAACA
>JAURYC010000234.1 GCA_030654105.1 Deltaproteobacteria bacterium | reverse complement strand
GCTTAGAAAATAACATCTTAATCCCCCCAACCCTCCTTCAGAAAAGATGGGCGAGGGGGGATTTTCATAATTCGCGGGGAACAAATCAGTCTTGAAAATTTAGTTTGTATACAAAATAATATAGACTGAAAAAAAAGGTGTCAAGTAAATTTTTGGGGGTCGCTTTTTTATTGACTCCCTGCAAGATTTTGTGTATTTTTTTTATAGATTTAATGGGGGATCGTTCAACGGTAGGACAACGGACTCTGACTCCGTGAATCAAGGTTCAAATCCTTGTCCCCCAGCCACAGAAAAAAAGGGCTTAACTTATTGGGTTAAGCCCTTTTTTTGCCGCCCACGAAATCTTTCTTCAGAACTATTTCTTCACTTGGCTGGCGATCTTAGCCCAGGAATCCCTCAGGGGCACTGTCCGGTTGAATACCAGCCCCTTTGCGGAAGAATCCGCGGGATCTGCACAGAAGTACCCCAGCCTTTCAAACTGGTACCGGCTTCCGGGGGCCGCGCCGGCCAGACTGGGTTCAACCTGGCAGGACGTAAGAGTTTCCAGTGATTTGGGGTTCAAATAAACGGTAAAATCAGAGCCTTCCTTTTCGGCCAGCGGATTGGCAACCCTGAAGAGGCGATCATATAGTCGAACCTCCGCCGGAAGGGAATGAGCCGCCGAAACCCAGTGGATGGTTGCATCGACCTTGCGCCCGTCGGGAGCAAATCCACCCCGGGTCTCTGGATCATAGGTACAGTGGATCTCGACCCCTTCGCCTGTTTTGGGGTTCTTAACCACGCCCTCACATTTAATAAAATAACCGTAGCGAAGGCGCACTTCCCGGCCGGGAGCCAGTCGATAAAACTTTTTCGGTGGATTCTCCAGAAAATCCTCCCGTTCTATATACAACACCCGGGAAAAGGGAACCTTCCGGGTTCCCATAGCGGGATTCTGGGGATGGTAGGGGCAGTCGAACTCCTCCACCTGGCCCTCGGGGTAGTTGTCGATGACCACGCGGAGGGGATACAGCACCCCCAGGACACGCGGAGATCGTTCGTTCAAATCCTCCCGGACACAGTGCTCGAGGAGAGTCACATCGACGACGCTATCATTCTTGGCCACTCCGATGCGCTCACAGAAATTCCGGATCGCCTCGGGGGTGTAACCTCGTCTGCGCATCCCCGCGATGGTGGGCATGCGGGGATCATCCCATCCCGTGACATACCCCTTCTCTACTAATTCTATGAGCTTGCGCTTACTCAAAACCGTGTAGCTGAGGTTGAGGCGGGCGAACTCGATCTGCTGGGGATGGTGTTCTACTTTCAATTCGTCCAGAATCCAATCATACAGGGGGCGGTTATTTTCAAATTCCAGCGTACAAATGGAGTGGGTGATCCCTTCGATGGAATCGGAAAGGCAATGGGCAAAGTCGTACATGGGATAAATGAGCCACTGGTTACCCATCCTGTAGTGCGGCTCTTTCTTAATGCGAAAGATGACCGGATCTCGCATAACTACATTGGGAGAAGCCATATCGATTTTGCCCCGAAGCACATGGGCCCCTTCATCGAATTCCCCGGCCCGCATGCGCCTAAACAAGTCCAGGTTCTCTTCCACCAAACGGTTGCGGTAGGGGCTGTCCTTGCCGGGTTTGGTTAAAGTGCCCCGGTACTCCCGGATCTCGTCCGCACTCAGGCTGCACACATAGGCTTTGCCCACCTTGATCAGCCGCACGGCATACTGGTAGAGCTGTTCATTGTAGTCGGAGGCGTAGAACAACCGGTCCTCCCAATCGAACCCCAGCCACCGAACGTCTCGGATGATGGAATCCACATATTCGATGCTCTCACCACTTGGATCCGTATCGTCCATGCGTAAATTGCAGGTACCCCGGTATTGGGCGGCGATGCCAAAATTGAGGCAGACGGACTTGGCGTGCCCGATATGGAGATAGCCGTTCGGCTCCGGTGGAAAGCGGGTGGCCACTCGACCCTCGTTCTTATTGGCCTTCAAATCCTCATCAATGATTGCCCGAATAAAATCAGATGACGGGCTCGTATCCATTCTGCTCATATATGAGGTACCCTTCTTTCTTTCCCTCTATTGCTTCATTGCTCTTCTTCTGGCTTTTTTCCTGAAAGTTAACCGCTGTTTGTCTAATTACTCAGCTTTCATCTTTTCCAATTCTTCGATAATCTTCAGGTAAAGGGCGATATCCAAAGGGGCCTCCAGCTGGTTTTTGCGTTCCAGGTCCCAGCGGTAGACATTGACCAACACTCTTGGCCATTCGCGCCATTCTCTGTAAGGGCCAAGGTTCACTTTTTTCCCCGCCTCCAGTTCGATCAACCCCGTCGGCCAGTCTTTCTTTACTTTATGGGCAACAGCCATTTTTCCCTCCACCATATATAATGGAATAATGGAATGCTGGAAGGATGGGAAATGACGGGAAAGAAAATTAAATAGGTTCTTAAAATTTTCCCCTGGTTTTACCCATCATTCCGTTTTTCCATCATTCCATCATTCCAGCTACTTAGAGTCCTAAAAACTCGCCGATGATAAAAACCGAAATATCCGTCCTCCGGGGTTTTTTGGCCAGGATTACGTAGGCGTTGCAGATTCTTTCCGGCGAAGCACAATCCGAACACTCTCCCGTCTGACCACAAGGATTTTTGTATCCCAGCCGCTTGACGTTCATCGGAGCCGTCCATTCCTGAACTTTTTTCTGGGCCTCGTCAATGTCTTTGACGATTTTGTTCACGCCGCAGAGCAAAATCACTTTCTTCGGCCCATAGATCATCGGCCCGACTCGATTGCCGGTGGCGTCGATATTATAAAGCTTCCCATCCTCGGTTATGGCGTTACTGCTGGCGAGAAAAAAATCAGCGGTTAAAATCTGCCGGCGAATCTTGTCTCCCTCTTCGGGCGAGAGTCCTTTGGCAAAGGGATTCAAAAATTTCACAGAGCGTTTTTGCGCTTCCTCTATGAAACCGATCTGGTTCAGGGTGAGGGATCCGCCATACCCTACGGTTGAACCTTCCGGGATCATTTTCCAGACCTCCGCCAAAGCTTCCGAGGCCTTGGGAAAAAACCGGGCGTCGAAGTTGTTCTTCTTCAGGGCTACGATTGTCCTTTCCACCTGGAGCTCCTGGTACCATTGATGAAACTGCGTCATTACTTCACCCTCCTTTCAAAGTTTAAGCATTCACCGCAGAGTACGCAGAGAAATAAATAAAGTCAAATGTCATACCCAGAAACAAACTTAGTATTGATATTTTGATCTTTGAATTTTTTATTCCCTCTCGGCGCTCTCGGCGCTCTCCGCGGTAAAAAGATTTCTAATAAACTGATCTCCCGCCACTGATGTCATAGCACTGGCCGGTCACAAAAGAAGCCTCGTTTGAAACCAAGAATTTGACCACGGCAGCTACTTCTTCCGGTTTGCCCAATCTTCCCAGAGGAATCTTAGAAGTCAAAAGGGTTCGCTGCTCGGGAGTCATCTCTTTGGCCATATCCGTTTCGATCAAGGCTGGCGAAACGCAATTTACGTGGACGTTGTACGGAGCCATCTCTTTCCCCAGAGTCTTGGTCAAGCCGATGATCCCGGCTTTGGCCGCAGAATAGGGAGCCATGAGGGCGTTCCCTTCCTTACCGGCTACCGAAGCCATGTTGACGACTTTCCCGCTCCCCTGGGCTTTCATGATGGGAAGAACCGCCTTGCAACAAAGAAAAGTCCCTTTTAGGTGCACGGCGATTACCCGGTCCCACATCTCCTCCGGATACTCCATCACCGGGAAATACGGCCCAAGAATCCCGGCATTATTCACTAAGATGTCGATCCGCTTAAATTGCGACATGGTTTGGTTGACCATACTGGCAACATCGGCCCAGCGGCTGACGTCCATCTGGATCGGCAAGGCTTCTCGTTTCATTTGCTGTATCGCTTCTGCCTTTTCTTGTGCCCTTGCCCCATCAATTTCGGCAATGACCAGGTTCGCTCCATCCCGGGCCAGCCGTTCGGCGATGGCCCACCCCAGCCCTCTGCCGGCACCGGTGACGATTGCCACTCTTCCCAATATATCCATCGCTTTCCTCCATGGATGTTGTCAGAAATTACCCCTCCCCTTCTAAGACTATGCCGTAACCCAGGCGGCAGGGTATTCTCTTTCGCCTAGCTCTTCCGATTCCGGAATTGCAACCCAGTCTCTCTGGGGAAATGCCAAAATTATAACCTCAATGAATAAATATCACAATATAAGGTTGGAAAAAAGTTGCAAAATAAAAATGGTCACCTGGAAGCCGAAGCCGTTAAGGCCATTCCCAAAGATCTAAATCCATCCGCGATTTGACAATCCTGAACATAGATGTTAAGAGTTTAACTATTAAATATGCATTTTTCAGCCGCTGTCCTCCAAAGAAGGAAGGAAAAGATTGTTGGGTTGGGAAAAGTACAGGCGCTGGACAATTCTTCTTTTTCTGTTCTCGGCCTTGGGGGCTACACCGATTCTGGCCCAGGATACAATAACCATCCTCCAGTTGGGTCCTTTTTCCGGGTCTGGCCAGGATGTTGGCCACCGTTCCCTTTTAGGAACGCAGTTGGGCGCTGAGGAGATCAACGCCGCTGGTGGGCTCTTGGGGAAAAATTTTATTCTTCTCCCGATCTACCCAACACGATCCTCACTCCATTCCCTGCAAAATCTGGGTAAGCCCTGAATTCTCCTGGCTGCCTATAGTAGTAACCAGTCTATTATAGGGGTTTTCCTTCTCATTGATCGCTATGGACGCAAATACGACCCGCCTTACCTTAAACAACAGATCCACTTGAATCCGCACCCGTTAGAGCTTCAATTACGAAATCATGTCTGATTATTTTGTTGGCCCATTCCTGACTGCCGGATAAGGTCAAGTGTCAAGGATCATCTTAATTCATCCCCTTGGAGGGTAGAGGGAATCGTCTTAAAAATGAATCGTTTGGGAATGGTTTGAGGGGATGAGGGAATGAGGGAATGGGTAGTTGACTTAAAAATTAAGTCAGGGGGAAAGGTTAAAGGATGGGGGGTTGAGGGCGGAGGGGGGTAAGAGGTGTAAGGGTTGAGGTTAGAGGTTGGAGTTAAATGGAGGTGGAATTTATTCGAGGCGGGTTGGGAAGCGACGAAGGGGAATGCGGCGGGAGAACCTCATTGATTCTGGGGCGGGTTGCAATCATTCATATTAAATGGCTGGTACTCGGGGACGATTTCTTTCAATTTAGCCTTGATGCCAGAGGCATTCTGCTCATGAGCCAGTTTGGTAAGTTCTTCAATCCTTGCGTTGAGCCAATTGAGGTCGTAGCCATTTCCTTTCAGGACAAAGATCTTTTCATAATCGGTCCGAACAATTCCTTCCCCTTCGGTGATTAATTCTTCATAGAGTTTTTCTCCGGGACGAAGACCAATAAACTTGATTTCAATGTCTTCATCAGGCTTGAACCCTGACATGCGGATAAGGTCGCGGGCCATGTTTACGATTTTGATGGGAGTGCCCATATCCAGAATGAATATCTCGCCCCCCTCGCCTAAAGCACCGGCCTGAAGAATCAGTTTGCAGGCCTCGGGAATCGTCATAAAATAGCGAGTAATTTCGGGGTGGGTAACAGTTACCGGGCCAAAACGTTCGATCTGCTTCTTAAAGAGGTGAACTACGCTTCCTTCACTGCCGATTACATTCCCAAACCTGACGGATACAAACCGGGTAGGATTGGCAGAGCTATAAGAGGATGTTATCATTTCTGCGATTCTTTTCGTTGCCCCCATGACGTTTGATGGGCGGACGGCTTTATCTGTCGAAATCATGATAAACTGTTCCGCTTCATATTGACGAGATGCTTCCACGATGTTGCGCGTCCCAATAATGTTATTGAACACACCCTCCCAAGGATTCAGCTCTACAATAGGGACATGTTTATAGGCTGCCGAATGGATTACTGCCTGCGGCCTGTGGGCGGCAAAGAGTCTATCGAGAAAACCCCGATTCTGCACATCCCCAAGAACAGGTGTAATGAAAGTTTGGGGGAACATTTGACGGAATTCCATCTCCAGGTGAAACAGGCTATTTTCTGTTTTGTCGAGGAGGATAAGGTTTTTGGGGGAAAATTGGGTAATCTGGCGACAAAGTTCAGATCCGATCGACCCCCCTGCTCCTGAAACAAGAAAAACTTTATCCTTCAGGTAATCTCCGATAGTTTTTACGTCGAGATTAACCGGATCGCGGCCTAAGAGGTCTTCAAAGGAGACCTCCCGGATAGTTTTAAAAGAAATCTTTCCATTAATCAATTCACCAATCCCAGGTGTAGTGCGAATCTTTAACCCTGTTTCTTCGCAAGTTTCGATGATTCTTTTCATCTGCTTGGCCGAAGCAGAAGGCAGGGCTATTAAAATTTCATCGATTCCGCCTTGGGAAGCGAGTTGATGAATTTTATGAATCGGCCCCAAAACTGGGACTCCGTGAATTTTCATGCCGTGCTTCGTAGCGTCATCATCCAAGAAACCCAAAACCTCATAATGGAGACGGGCATTATCCATTATTTCACGAAGCATCTTTTCTCCGGCATCCCCTGCCCCAATGATCACCAATCCTTTTTCTGGCTTCCGGAAAGTCCATCCAGAACGAAGTTGAAACATCTGTTGTAACGGGGAAAAGCCTTTCTCTTGTTCAGAGAGAAAGAGCCTGATGCCTACTCTGAGCCCACCGATGAAAACAAAGGTTAAAACCCAGTCTATGATAAATGCAGCACGGGTAAAGCCTTCGAAGCGGTACAGGAAAAGGATCCCCAAAACGATAATGGCCGATGAAGTTAATGTGGCCTTCATCACATTAAATAGATCGACAAGGCTGGTATACCGATACATGCCCCTGTAGAGGCCGAAGAACCAGAAAGAGATAAGCTTCAATAAAAGGATGTAGGGAACAGCCGAATAAAAATGTTCCCATTCGAGGGCAGGGATCTTACCCTCAAACCGCAGAAGGTAGGCCAGTAGAAACGCTCCGACAATCAAGAAGGAATCAAAGAACAGGATCAAATAGAAACTTTTATTACGGATGATGTTTTTCATAGAATAAAAACCGATGAAGATACGAAGAAAAACTCTTTTAAAGTCATTACCAGGAGTCCGCCTTAGGCGGACGACGAAGCAATCTTATATCGTTATGGAATTTTTAAAGACGAGACTGCCTCGCTACGCCGGCAAAGACTCGCATGAGGGTTTTCCCGCAAACGAATAGATCATTGATGACCGATATAAGATCATTATGGCCTTATCGTCTTTTTTCAAAGATAATACACCATACGATATCCGACGTCAATCTTTTTTTATGGCAGTGTCTCAAGACATTCACTCCCCGATTAAGGTCTTCGTCGGTCATCTGGGTTCCTGAGGGAAGGCATAATTCCCTTTCAAAAAGATCTTCGCTTGCCTCTCCCCCATTTACCCCTGTTTTATACCTTTTCCTGTCGCTAGGCGCTATGCCCCTTGCTCCTGGCGTGATTTCGAAAACGGGTTGCATAGGCATC
>JAURYC010000233.1 GCA_030654105.1 Deltaproteobacteria bacterium | reverse complement strand
AGAACGCCCAGATAGCCAGTGCGATCAGAAAAGCGAAGATGAAGAAACCGCTGGGGTTGCTGATATCAAGCACGGGTGTCGAGGACATTCTGGTCTAAAACCACAGGCCGTTGTCGCCATGGGTGATGCCCGCCAAAACTTTTTCCATGAGATAGAACACGATCACCGCCAGCGCCAGATTCACCAGGGCAAAGTAGTCACTGCGCAACCGGACAAAAAAAGGACCGACGATGACCGACACGGCCAGCCCCCCCAGAATCCCTATCAGGATGCCGATGTACGGGTTGGTGCCGAAATAATAGAGATAAAAAGCGGTTGCATATGCGCCTACCGCCAAGTAGGCCGGCTGACCGAAGGAAATAAACCCGACCCGCCCCAAAAGGAAGCTGCAGCCCATGGTGTAGATGGAAAAAATAATGATCTCGTTCACGAAGGGCAGGGGCAGGAATACCCTTAACACGCCCAACAGTAAGAATGCCAGCAGGATGCCCCACCACCATCTAAACATATTCGCCATGGGAAATTCCCTCTTCAATCCATCGCATTATGGCAATTAAAGATACTGTTCACAGATGTTGGCCTTGATGGATTCCTTGTCGGTGAGTTCGGTGACGATGCGTCCCTCCTTGAGGGCGTATATCTTGTCCGATATGGCGCACACTAAGGGCAGGTTTTGTTCCACGATCACCAGCGCCGTTTTTTTGCTAAGTTCCTTAAAAACGTTTTTCAGGTGGGCAACGATGCTGGGGGCCAAGCCCTCGGTGGGCTCATCAATCAGCAAAACTTTAGGGTTGCCCAGCAAGGCTCTGCCGATCATCAGCATCTGACGTTCACCACCGCTCAGGTACCCGCCCTTGCGATCCATGAGTTGCTTCAGTCTGGGAAAATAGTCGGTCACCTGATCCCAGTTGTAATCTTTTGTGGCGTAGCTGCCCAGCTCCAGGTTTTCCCTGACCGTCAAATCCGAAAAAACTTTTTTGTCTTGGGGAATGTATTTGAGCCCCATTTTGGCGATATCGTAGGACATCAGGCCGATCAGGTCGTTGTCGTTAAAGGTGATCGATCCCGAGGTCGGCTTCAGGAATCCGGCAATGCTCTTGAGCAGGGTGGTTTTGCCGGCTCCGTTGCGACCCACGCAGGTCACCACCTGGCCCGGCACTATCCCGAGATCAATATCGAACAAAACCTTCGCTTCACCGTAAGAAACATTCAGGCCTCTGACCGCCAGTATTTCGCCGTTATTCATCGTCGTGAACTCCGTTTGTGCAGGCGTGCCCGGTTCCCTCGGCAGAGGCGTCGATCTGCCAGTAGCTTCTGCGCACCTCCGGGTCCCGGAGACATTCCTCATATCCGCCGTCGGCAATGATTTTGCCATCATGCATGACGGTGAGTCTCTCCAGGAAATCTTCCACCTGGGAAATTTTGTGCT
>JAURYC010000232.1 GCA_030654105.1 Deltaproteobacteria bacterium | reverse complement strand
AGCCCGCCGGATGCTGGAAAAGAGCCCGATGGGCCTTCGTCTCACGAAGGAGGCCTTGCACCTGAACCTTACGGCCCCATCCCTGGAAGCTGCCATTGAACTGGAGAACCGCAACCAGAGCATGTGTTGTTGCACGCCTGATTTCTTGAAAGCCGTAGAGGCGTTTAGTAAAAGGGGAAAGGGATAAACCTTTCCAGGGATACGTAGGGTCAACTTGCAAAATTAGCTGTAAAGTAAGGCGGGACGCCCCTAAATAAGGGAAAGGGGACGCTGCTTAAGGTCTTAAAGATTGTGGAATAAGGGGGCGTTCGTGCAGAGCGTGTTTAGTGAAGTATATTTGGGCTTTGGATCTTCGGGAGAATCAACCGGGTCAAAAGTAAATTCTTTTCAAGAAGAATAATCCCCATCCGCTAGTTGATTTCCGAATGGCCATCCCATGGAAGCGCAGACAAAATTAAAAGATCGCTGTGTCGGATGCCTTTTAGGACTTGCCGTAGGGGATGCTCTGGGGACTACTCTGGAATTGAGGGGGCCGGGTACAGTTCAACCGATCCAGAAAAATATTTTAAGGCGGGCCACTCAAACTCTAACTCGGCACGGCTTTTTTTGTGTAAAAGCAAGGAATCGATCCGCCAGTCACTTTAAATCTGGTCTTAACTTCTTCCTGAAGTCCTGATTTTTGAAAATCTCGCCTCCATCCCGCATTGCAAGGAGTAATAAACGGGTTTAATTTAATGTTTTGATATCTCTTCGATATCTCAACTTATGGGCAGGTTCGTTTTGATCCAGGGCCCCTCCGCCCGGTTCGGGTCGTGTTAAACAAAGAATCCATGACGGTGCTAACTTATCCGCTTGACTCCGGGCATATAATCATCGCCGAGTTTCATTATTGAGGCTGATCTGCTGCAAAAAGTCAAAATGCCTCAGGGGTGAAGCCTTGAGTTATTTGCAGCTCAACCCCCCCCAATCTCCCTTTGTAAAAGAGCGGCGAGGGGGGATCGGGGAAGGGGATGTTGCGCGGAGTGCGTGGAGTGCGGGACGTTGTTGACTACGTTGACTTCCCTTTTTGAGCAAAAGTAAGGGGTCTACACTATTGACAAAAAAGCCTCCTCTCGAGTTTTAGGATGATTTGAGTGGAGTCTTGGGCTAAAGTGGCTGGTTAATTTTAAAAGAAATTTTCTGACGTAAGGCTTTGAACTGCATTTTTGGCCATTAAATTGCCGTTTTAAAAAACAATAACTGCCGAGGGGTAGAGAAAAAGAAGAAATATATCTAAAGAAGAAAAAGGCAGGGCCGAATGACCCCGCCTATCCTCTCGATTCCTTCCCTTTCTTGCTTTCCGGAGATCGATTGAAGACCGATCCCTTATTGTTTTAAATAGGCTAACTTATCCCACCGAATCGGGTAACCTCTGGTTACTCCCGGGCAGAAATACGTCGGGCTGTTTCGGTCGGTCACGACTTCGATCAAATAGGGCTCATTGGTTTTGATGGCTTCCTGGACGGTCTTTTTAATTTCTCCCGAACTATGAATTTTTTTGGCTTTCACCCCGTAGGCTTCGGCGATCTTCACGAAATCGGGGTTATAGAGTTTCCCATCCCGTTCAAAGGTGGACCACACTTCTCGTCCGTAATTGATTAACTGTCCGTGCCGTTCGATGGACTGGCCATAGTTATTGATCACCACCCAGATCACCGGGATTTTGTATTCAATGGCCGTGGCTAAGGCGTAGTTGGACATAATGAAGGATCCATCGCCCACGATTGATAAAGCGACCTTATCCGGTCTGGCTAGTTTTACTCCCATCACCGCGCTGGTCGCCCAACCCATCTGGGCCATTCCGGCATTATTGAAGAACGTGTTGGGAGTATGAACCAGCCCGTACCCTTCATAGGCCTGCTGGATGTCACCGGTATCGGTTATGACATTGGCATCTTTAGGAAGAGCGCGATTCACCTCGTAGGCCAGCCGGTTGGTGGAGACGGGATCTTCTTCTCCTTTATTACTGTCCGCCTCGATCTTGGCCATCCATTCCTCTTTCCATTTCTTGGCCTTGGTGACCCAGGGCTGACGTCCTTTCTCCCGTTTCTTCCAGTCCGCCCTTGCAGCTTCCAGGATTTGCCGCAAGGCGATCTTGGCATCCGCGACGATTCCCACATCAGCAAGGTAATTTCTCCCGATATCCAGCTGGTCAATGTTCACTTGAATCAATTTGGTCTCCGGGAAATTATAGACGACCCCTTTTCTCCAACCCGATGTATGGGCGTCGCAGAAGCGGCATCCGACCGCCAGGACGACATCTGCTTCGCGGGTGGCGTTCACGGAACTTCCCCAACCGCTTCGGCCCACAGGGCCCAGGCAGAGGGGATGATCCTCGGCAATTACACCCTTCCCAGGCATCGAGGTTACCACGGGAATTTGCAGCTGATCCACAAATTCCTTCACCTCGTTCCAGGCTTCGGCGATATGGGCTCCCCCTCCCACCAGGAGCAGTGGCTTCTGGGCGTTGGCCAGCAACCTGGCGGTTTCCTGGATCATCTCCGGATCTCCCCCCATCTTGGTGGTGAGATGGTCTTTCTCCCAGGTGGAAGTGCTATCCATTTCCAACTCATGGGCGGAGACGTCGAAGGGGATGTATACGGCCGTGGGCCCTGGTCTTCCGGTTCCCGCCAGTTTATAGGCCTGCATGATCTGGTAGGCGAGAATATCGGGTCTCAAGGCATACCAGACTCTCTTGGTGATAGGCTTAAAGATGTTAGGAATATCATCCCCGCAGTGGACGCTGAGCTCCTCTAAACTGGATTTGTCCAGATAGTGAGTCGGAGGACCTGTGGGAATAACCAGGACTCCCGATGAATCCAACATGGCGTTCCCCAGAGCCGGGATGAGGTGGAGGACCCCGGGGCCCACACTGGCCAGGACCGGCGCGACTTTATGCTTCGCCCGGAAATACCCATCGGCCATGTGCACCGCCGATACTTCATGCTTGGGCTGGATCCCTTTGATGTGGGGTTTATCGATCAGGGCATTCAAGATGTTCCAGATCCCGTGCCCGTTGTACCCGAAATAATATTCGATCCCCAACTTTTCAAAACATTCGGCAACGATCTGTCCACCATTCATTTTCGCCATCGGTTCTCTCCTTTTCTCCATTTTCGGTTTTTTCGGTCCTATGGTTGTGATCTTTTCACAGGCGTCCACCCTGAGTTTTCAATTCTTGCCGATTCTCCCGGTAAGAATCTTCTCTTTTTTATTGTCGCTCTTTCGTGGTATATAATATTAACTTTATTTTGATTCATTTGGGTAATAAAAATCCAACTGGAAGAAATTGTCAAGAAAAAACTCCCAATTTCTTCTTGACAAAAGATTTTTATTGTGGCAAAAACGCGGTGAATTTTACGAATAGCGAAAGGAGGAAGCTTATGAAGAAAATTTTCTTGGCTCTGGTCGTCTGGTCTTTTTTCAGCGCTCTATTTATTCCAGCTGGATGGAGCGTCGAACCGGTGAAAATCGGGTTGGGATTGCCCCTGACGGGTCCCCTGTCCTTCCTGGGGAATGAATTTTTGAAGGGGTCGCAGCTGGCGGTCGAGGAGATTAACAAGGCAGGAGGGATCTTGGGGGGCAGGAAGATCGAGCTGGTAGTCCGCGACCACAAGGGCATACCGGCCGAAGGCATCACCGTGGCCAAGAGACTGGCCGCAGAGGACAAAGTTTCCATCATCGATGTCGATCTCCCCAGCTCCACCAATATTGCGGTGCAGGTGGTCAGCAAAGAATTAAAGGTCGTGCAGCTTTCTTCGTTTGCTTTTGCCCCAGACGTGTCCGACAAAGGCCACCCCTATCACTTCCGGGTGTGCACGCGAGCTGAGGCCATTGCCGGTGCTTTGGGGGAATATTTAGCCAAACTCCCCAACAATAAAAAGATCGCCATGGTAGCCCCCAACGATGATTACGGCCGGGGAGACCTGGCTTCTCTGGGGGCGGTGTTCAAAAAGATGGGAAAGCCCGAGGTGGTCTATGAAGCCTACTACGAGCGGAACCAAACTGATTTCAACACCATCTTGCTGAAGATGAAATCGCTGAACCCGGATTGCTACTACATCAACGTCCGCTGGTCGGCCAGCGCCATTGCCCTCCAGCAGATGGAGGACCTGGCCATGCTCAAAGGGAAATACCTGGCTTCCAGCGTCAACTTTTACAATAAGGAATTAGCCAAAAGGGTGGGTCACCTCATGGAAGGGGCGGTGATGTCCGTATCCTGGGCGCCCGTATTCAAGGATCCGGAATCCCAGAAACTGGTAAAGGCCTACCGGGCCAAGTACGGCGACGACCCCAATGATTCCGTCTCCTTGGGATGGACCCCAATCATGATGGCCGCCAAGGCTATCGAAAAGGCCGGCACGGACAAAGATCAGGAGAAAATCCGAATGGCTATGAAGGGGATCAAATGGGACTCACCCCAGGGGCTGATTAATTTCGACGATAAGGGCGACTCGGGAGTCCCCGCTCACGTGCTACAGTACAAAGGAGGGGAGTACCACCTGATCAAGTAAAGGGCATAGAGTAAATACAAAAAATAACTGTCAAATCCCCCCAAACCCCCTTTGCCAAGGGGGGCAGGGGGGATTATTTTATAGCCGATTATGGATACATTCTCCTTAGCCATTCAGCAGATCGCCAACGGACTGGTCATCGGGTCCATGTATGCCCTCATGTCCATCGGGATGATGCTGATCCTGGGCATCATGACCGTCATCAATATGGCCCATGGCGAATTTTACATGCTCGGGGGATACTTCTGCTATTTCATCATGACTCAGCTGGGAGTCAACTACCTGGCCGCCTTGCCTATTTCCATGGTCTTAACTGCCGGGGTAGGTGTTCTAAGCGAGAAGGTCACGGTGCGTCCTCTGGCCGGCCGGCCCTGGTTTTCCACGTTTCTCACTACTTTCGGCCTTTCCATGATTCTGCGCGATCTGGCTCAGATCATTTGGGGAGTCGACCCGCGAGAAATCATTTCCCCTTTTTCCCACAAACGTGTCGTGATCGGGCCCGTCTACCTGACGGAACATCGCATCTTCATTTTCGTCATGGGCGTGGTGGTGATCGGGCTCCTCTATCTCTTCATCAAAAAGCATAAGGTGGGAATGGCCATGCGCGCCGTGGTCCGGGACCGGGAAGCCTCGGCCCTGATGGGAATCAACCTGAATGCCATGAACAGTTTCACTTTCGCCTTGGGGGCGGGCACGGCGGCCCTGGCCGGGGCACTCCTGGGGGCCATCTTCAATGTGCTGCCTTCCATGGGCGAACTGCCGCTTATCAAGGGGTTTGCGGTGGTGATCATGGGAGGAATGGGAAATGTCCAGGGGATCTTATTCAGCGGACTGATCCTGGGGGTGGCTGAAAGCCTGGCGGCGAGCTTCATCTCCCTCGGGCTGTCCGATGCCATTGCCTTCGCCATTCTCATCGTGATCCTCCTTTTCAAGCCCTTCGGTCTCTTCGGCAAGAGGATCTGATCATGGCTCTGCGCAAATCTATCCTCATTCCGGCCCTTATCTTCCTCCTCCTCTTACCCTGGATCTTTCAAGGCACCTACAGCCGGCATATCCTGGTCATGTCCCTGATTTATACTTTCAGCGCCATGGGGCTTAATGTGATCTTCGGGTTTGCCGGTCAGGCGGCCTTTGGTCAGCCGGCCTTTTTTGCCCTGGGGGCTTACATCTCCTCTCTGCTGGCCCTAAAACTGGGGCTCCCTTTCTCCCTGTGCCTCCTGGGGACCATAGTCATCTCTGCGGGATTCGGGTTTATCGTCGGCTACCCCTGCCTTCAATTGCGGGGGATTTACTTTGGCATCACCACCATGGCCTTTGCCCAGATCCTGTACTACATCGTCTCCAACTGGGTCGACTTGACCCGGGGGCCTATGGGACTGGTGGGCATCCCGGCCGCCAGTTTTCGCCTGGGAGATCTCCTCCAGGTCGAATTCACCAATGAGCTGAAATATTACTACCTGGTGCTGACCTTTTCCCTCCTCACCCTTTTTTTCCTGGCCCGGTTCATGGAAACCCGTCTGGGGCGGGCTTTCGTGGCCATCCGGGAGAATCAGGAACTGAGCTCCTCCATCGGAATCCATCCCTTCTGGGTCAAGATGATCGCCTTCATGCTGGCCTGCATGATCACCTCGATGGGGGGGAGTTTTTACGCCCACTTCGTGAAATTCGTGAGCCCCATCGAGTTTCAATGGTACTACCTCGGCTTGACCTTCATCATGGTCATTACCGGGGGGATCGGCACCATTGTAGGCCCCTTCATCGGGGGGGCCATTTTTACCGTCATCCCGGAAGTCTTCCGCGCCTTTGAGACCTACCGCAACATTCTGGTGGGAAGCGTTCTCATCATCATCGTTATTTTTTTCCCGGAAGGCATCATGGGCAAGATCCATCAGTGGAGGAAGAGCAGAAAGCTTCCCGGCTCGGAGAAGAAGCATGCTTGAGACCAAAGGACTGACCATCTCCTTTGGCGGGCTTGTAGCCGTCAACCAGGTGGATCTCAAGATCTCCCAGGGGGAAATTTTGGGGATGATCGGCCCCAATGGCGCGGGGAAAACGACGTTCTTCAACCTGGTTACGGGTTTTTTGAACCCCACGGCAGGCCAGATTCTCTTCCAGGGAAAAGATATTACGGGGCTCCCTCCGAGCCGGATTGCCTTTCTGGGTATCTGCCGAACTTTCCAGAGCACCAGCGTGTTTCCCGGGCTGACGGTCTGGGAAAATCTGCTGACCGGAACTTTTTGTTGGACGCAAACTCGATATATCGACACCCTCTTTCGTACCCAGGCTTATCATCGTCAACGCCAGGAGATAGAAAAACAGGGGGAGGAAATTATGGAATTCTTGGGCCTCCAG
>JAURYC010000231.1 GCA_030654105.1 Deltaproteobacteria bacterium | reverse complement strand
GATCTTCTGTTTCACTACCCCTTTATCTCCATTGGCCAGAGCTTGCCCTTCGTTGGAAAACATAAAGTCATGGATGAGCCAAAAGGCCTCGTTGCTAACCTCTTGAACCGCGGCAACCATCACGGAAAAATCGAAAGATTGCTTCTGCGACTCGAGCGGAAAATGTTTGAAAACATATTTGATCCCCTGAGGGTGTTTTTCCAAAAATTCTTTCATCTTAATCCATGACCTCAGGCAGTAGGGGCATTGAAAATTCGAGAACTCCACAATCGTCACTTTGGCTGCGGCAAATCCCCGAAAGGGAGATTTTTCCATTTCAAGTTGTCCCATATCAATCTTGCGGAGTTTGGGTTCACCGGCCTCTTTCCTTGTGACGTTTGTCCCCTTGACAAACAGATTTCCGATGATCACTTTCTCCGCCGTTTTATCCACATAAACCACCAAAGGGATATCCCGATCAGGTGCAGAGAGGAGTAATCTTACAGCAAAAAAATCCGGAATCGCGCTTTCCCGCTTTTCTAAAAATTTTATTTCTATATCCTTTGGCAGGCGCATCTGAGTTTTGATAGTCTCGATGGCTACCCGGACAATTTTATCTTCCTGGGCCAGGCTCTGCGTGCCTAAGAAGAAACTCATCAACAAAAAGTATATTACCAAGTAAGTAATTTTTTTGAACATCTCTCCCTCTTTTCTTTCCATCCATTTTAACCTTGTACCCTATCCCTATCCCCCGCAAAGGTAAGGGGAATTACACCCTGTTGGCGGGTTAAGAATTCCAGTACCACTTCAGCCAACTGGCGGGCTTTCTCTATGTAGAGGTTATGCCCTACACCTTCCAGGATCTTCCACTCTGAACCCCCGATAGAATAGTGAATCTGCTCAGCCAGATGGATCGGGGTAAAGATATTTTCCCTTTAAGCCGTGAATCAAAATGAAAGGGAATCCGGAACCTTGCTCCTGGTAATGGATCTCGATGTCACGCACGGAAACTTTGGGCATCTTTATCCCTCCTTGAGCGGATTAAGGTCGCCGGTAGTTTATCGAATTTTAGATCCGCTGTCAAAACTCTTTGAAGTTTTTACCAAAATTGAATTCGGACCAAAAAAAGTTCTTCGGCCTATGCCTTACTCAACCAACAGAAGCCCGAACCGGTTCATTTCTTCCTTATACCCTTTTAACACTTGAATCGGATACCCCATCTTCCGGGCTGTAGCGTAAACATCCACGCAAAAACCTTCTAAAGTGGGACGGGCTATACCGGGATTACGGCATTCCGGTTTGCTTTCTTTACAGCGTTCACATATACGACAAGGGTTTGCTGGAAAAACAAAGGCCTTGTAAAAACCCGAAAGGAAGACCTCCTTTTCCAGATCGAGCATTTTTTTGTTTATCTCGCGCCCCCAGGGGTGACGCATCTCCGGTTTTCGCAATTTTACGGCAAAATGGAACAAAAGTCCGGATTGGTATTCTGCAAAAAACTTCTGGCACTCGGCGAAAGAAGGAAGTTCCGGTGGGCAGCAGGCTCTTTTCCCATAACTCGGACAGCCATAATTACATTTTGCCCTAACCCAGTACCCAGTAACAATCATTTTGGGCTGAATCCATTTAAAATCTTCCAGGCCATGGGTCCGCGCCATCCTTTCAATCTGATTGGCCTCCCGTTTGGTCATTTTACCCTCCTTTTAAAAAGTCCTTTAAATATAAAGGTTTTATATATTATCACCTTAACAGACCCAATTAATTTTCAATTAATTTTAAAAACTTTTCCTCTTAAGAAACATTTCTATACTGGACCGCAAAAGTCAAGACTATTTTCGATAACTGTCCTTTTAATTTTAAATTTTTTTTGGGGGACTCGGAGTTTAAATTCCGCTGTTACAACAACCTTTGATGCTTTTCACCAATTCCTATGAAAAAAAGTAACAGAATAGAGGTAAGGTTTAGCCCGATAATTGGCTCTGCCATCCGCTGGGTTCAGCACATTTTCGCCTTGGCTTTGGTAGACCGTTTCTAATTATTGAAAGAAAATGATTAGTTAAACAAGGTAAAAAAAATTAGGATTTTTAAGGGGATGATTTTTTTAATTAGTGTTGAATTTTTTCCAATTAAAGTTAAAAAATGTGCATTTTTTACCTCATTTTTTAAAAAATAAAAAACTGCCTGAATTCTAAATTTTATCCAGGCAGTTATGCAATTTTTATTTTCCTTAAAGAAATTCCTTAAGGATTTTTATTTTCAATTCAAACTTGTTTCATCTTTTAAATTGGTGGTCAGGGTAATTTCTTTAACTTTTTGTCCCCCCTTCAGTCCCTTAGGTTTAGCATTCAGGTATTTTTTCACTAAATGCATAACTTCTTCTTCTTCTTCAGGAATTTGAATATCGGCGTCCTGACTTAAGCGGTGTAAAAGGATAACTGGATCTAATATTTCCCCGCAAATCACACAATGCCACCCAAAAAAGACACTATTCACATCATAAAATTTTTCAAAAATCATCCTGCCGCCACAACGCTGGCAATGCATGCCTTCTTTTCTTTTGTTCCCCATAGCCATATTGATTACTTATCTTCTCCTTTTGAATTATTTATAGTTATGATGCAATTTTTTTGCCAAAGATTCTTTTATTTTAGAAAAATTAAAAATTTCTAAAAAGCCAATCCATTTTTTCTTTAAATATTTCTCAGCGGTCAAAGGACAAAATGACGAACCCTTCAAGAGAAACAACCAGGCATAGGTTCCAGAATTGTGGTTGCCGATGAATAAGGACTACAGAAAATGAATTTATTTAATAAAGCAAAGGGGGAAAGCAGCCTCTATCTGTAAAAATGTATAGGAAAATATAACAAAAAAATGACACCCGCATGGTCACAAAAATGAACGTTTTCCTCCTTGATCGTACAAAACTGACTTAATTTTCATTCCTTCTTTCTTTCAATTATTTTAAAAAATAATAAATATCATATACTTATATATTTTCTCATCCAGCAATACCATGAGGCACAAAATTTGCTGAAATGACAATGTTCGAGTGCAGAGTAGAAATTTCTCCTTTTGGAGAGTTTAAAATGTCTTATCATGGTTCCGTTCTGGTTGTAGATGATGAAGTTGGGCCGAGAGAATCTTTGAGGATGATCCTAAAACCGCTTTACCAAGTCCACACCGCGGCCAACGGTTATGAAGCTTTAAGATTTATCAACTCCCAAAAGGTCGACCTGGTCACTCTCGACTTGAAAATGCCCGGGATCCCGGGAATCGATGTCCTGCGGGAGATCAAAAAATTTAAAAACGATATCGAAGTTGTCATTATTACGGGTTATGGAACCCTACCGACCGCCATCGAAGCCATCCGCTACGGAGCCGTCGATTTCATCTCCAAACCTTTCAATGTTGCCGAAATCATCTCCGTCGTTAGTAAATCTGTCGAACGGCGAAGTTTAAACCTAAAAATTAAAAATCTTATCCAAAAAATCAAAGATCTCAGTTTATTGGAAGAGAACCAGAATGAAGCTCTTTCCAATTTGGGAGCAAGCGTGGACTCAGCCTCGGGAGTTGATGAGATCCAAAAAGAGCTGAGAGAATCCCTCCAGCAGTTGGAAGGGTTTCGAGGCCAGAAGATCTTGGTCAACTACATGGACTTCCTCAAGGTTCTCATATATATCCTGGAAAGTAAGGAACCCTACACCAGCGGCCATTCCGAACGGGTCTCTTATTATGCGGAACTCATCGCCCATGAATTACGCCTTTCCTCCCAAGAAAAAGAGGATCTGCAAATTGCCACCCTCCTCCACGATATAGGTAAAATTGGCCTGAGCAACCGCCTGCTGGAGAAAAACAATCTCACTCAGGGTGAAAATCTGGATATTCGACAGCACCCCCTCAAAGGCGTGCGCTTGATCGAGCCTCTGGCTTTTTCCCTCGCAGTTTCCTTGGCAGTTCGCCACCATCACGAACGCTGGGACGGCAAAGGTTACCCAGATGGACTTACGGGCGAAGAAATTCCCCTATTAGCCCGCATCATTTCATTGGCCGATTCTTACGACGCCATGACTTCGGACCGGCCTTATAGACAATGCCTTTCCACCAAAAAAGTGCAAGAAGAGCTTGAGAAGAATGCCGGTATTCAATTTGACCCGTGCATGGTTTCTTTATTTATTAAGCAATTTAAAAACAGCAGCCCCCTTCCCCCCGCAACCAGTTTTCACTGAACGGCGGGATTAGGGCGGAGAAAAATATGGTTGAAAAATTTATTCGCTGCACCCGATGCAACCAAGTGGCCCCTTGTTACGGAAATTTTGGGGATTTCGGCGAATCCTCATCGCTACCGGGGGTCGAATGGTCGTCGGAAGATATAAATAGCCAAAGGGAATTTTTTCGTTGCCATCACGACCACGTTACCGAGGAAATATTCCTTGACCCCGAAACTTTCATCAGCGACAAGCCCTGTTACGAACCAAATAAGGTTTCTTATTTTGAGGCCAGCAATGGTCGGGAAAGATTCTTGATCAGGCGCACGAAAAACTCTTTGGCCCAGCCGGCATTTTATGAGATCATCCCCGGAAGATTACGGGTCTCCAATGTTTCTTTCCAGATTCAGGAGAACGACCTGCGGAAACAATTTTCTGAGCAAAACAGATCCGTTACCCTGAAAGAGGAAATGGCCGAAACATTCATCCAGGCGTTTCAAGAAGAAGTGCAAAGCATTCCGCCTGAAAAGCTCTCGGAAGAGGTCGAGATAACCGAGGAAGGAGAAACCCCTCTTCTGGCCTACGGCAGTCTAAAAGAGGGTCATTGGGAAAGGGTACTACAGCGCTGCCAAAAGGATCTGCAACAAAACGACCTCCTAAAGATTATGCATTTCATCCGCGAGAATAAAAACCCCGGAGACGTCCTCTCCCTCGTCATTCAACGGGAATTATCTATTCTTACCCCGGAAATAGAGTAAGAAGGGTAAGGACGGTCCTGGCAACCCGATTCCTGCCTATTCCTTGACATCCCACCCGTTCTCTTCTATGATAAAATTGTTAAAAATCGCTCATTAGAATTATAAAACCGGGAAAGAACCAACTTTCCCTGGAGGGGAATTAAGCATTTTCCCCTTGAATATCAAACTAAAAACCTGTGGATAAAGGCTTGCGACCCTCTGACCCTATCGCCCGCAGAAAAAGCCGGCAGTTGTTTATCGGTCCTGTTCCCGTAGGGGGCGGAGCACCGATTGCTGTCCAATCGATGGCCAAGACCGATACGAGAGATGTATCCTCCACTGTGGCCCAGATCCACCTTTTACAGCGGGAGGGATGCGAGATTGTCCGGGTTGCTGTTCCAGATCGAAACGCCGCGAAAAACCTCGGCGAAATAAAAAAAGAGATCAGCATTCCTTTGATTGCCGACATCCATTTT